>CABRFW010000089.1 GCA_902470265.1 uncultured Collinsella sp. | reverse complement strand
CGCTGTACAAGCCGCGCAACGAGGGCCACTTTGCGCTCGCCGCGCCGTGCTACTGCCACTTTACGAGTCCCATCCGTCGCTACCCCGATCTGGTGGTGCACCGCGTACTCAAGCTGCAGTTGGCCTATGAGCAGCTCGGCGGCAAGGACGCCTTGGTCCGTACGTCGCGGCTGATTGGCAAGGGGCGCGAGTCGCTGCCGCGCATTCTGCCCCAGATTTGTCGCGCCTGCAGCGATGCCGAGCGCGCGGCCGACGCTGCCAGCCATGCGACGCAAAAGATCAAGATCGCTCAGTACTATGAGGATCGTCTGGGCGAGCGCTATGCCGGAACCGTCTCGTGGGTTAGCAGCATGGGCCTCTTTGTGCGCTTGGACCTAACGCAGGTCGAAGGCTTGGTTTCGATCAAGAGCCTGGGCAACGAGTGGTTCGAGTTCGACGAGGACGCGCTTACGCTGACGGGCGCCGACACGGGGACTCGTTACGAGCTGGGCCAGCGCGTGATTATCGAGGTCTCGCGCGTCAATACCACGCGTGGGCACTTGGACTTTAAGCTTATCCATTAGCCAAATCCCGACTCATGGTGGGGGAGCGGAGAGCGGCCTTTCGGGACCGCCCTTCGCATTTGAATCGTGGCTACCTTGCCGTCTGCTCGGCCGCCCGCTTACCTGCTATTTGAGAGGTAAAACCTACCAAAATAAACCTGTCCCTTTTTGGCAGGTTTACAAGAAAGCGGGGATGAGATGGCGACGGTGTACGGTTATGCGCGGGTGAGTTCGCGCGATCAGAACCTTAATCGGCAGCTGGATGCGCTGGGCGCCTATGGCGTGGGCTCGGCGAATATTTATGCCGACCATGCGAGCGGCAAGGACTTCGATCGACCGCGTTATCGCGAGCTGCTGCACGTCCTGGGAGACGGGGACGTGCTGGTGGTGCTTTCTATCGACCGACTTGGCCGTAATTACTCCGAGATTCTTGAGGAATGGCGACGCATTACCAAGGAGCTCGGGGTTGCCATTGTGGTGTTGGACATGCCATTGCTTGACACGCGCGCTAGGGCCAGCGGCGCGCCAGATGTGACCAACGTCCTGATTGCCGATATTGTGCTGCAACTGCTGAGCTACGTGGCGCAGGTGGAGCGCGAGAATATCCATCGGCGCCAAGCGGAGGGAATTGCAGCGGCGCGGGCGCGAGGGGTCCGTTTCGGTCGACCTCGCAAGCCGTGCCCTCCTCAGTTTGAGCTGGTGCGCGATAGCTATGAGGCGGGCGATATTACCCGCAGCCAGGCAGCAAAGTGCCTGGGCGTGTGCGTGGGGACGTTCGATCGCTGGATGCGCGAGGCGGGGTAGGGGTTTGCGTCGCTTTGTCGCTTCCTGTTGCGATTCAAATTTTGATACGGTGACGATGTCATTTGGGGCTGCACTCGCTCATATTTAAAAAGACGGAGGTTGGCCTTTGGCGCACATGAAGAAAATAATCGGGTGGACCGCGATCGCTCTGTTCGCCGCAACGCTGGCGGGCATCTGGGTGCTGACGGAGCAAAACGCAGTGCAGACGTCGTTGCTGAGCGAGTCCACCGCGCGCGTGGTGGAGGGTCAGGCTGCGAGCGTTCAGGCTACCGGCATCACGGGTGAAATTCAGGCGGGGGACGGCATGACTGAGAGTACCAATCCGGCTGCCTCGACGGTCCAGCCTGGTCGACTTGCTTCCATTCGCATGTGGGTAGGCGCAAACGTCCGTCGCGTCGCCCATACCGTAGAGTTTTTCTTCGTCGGATTGTTCGCCTCGGTGATCGTGGTCTGCTTTTCCAGGCGTCCATGGAGTGTGTGTTCCCGTTGCGTGCCTGTGTTTCTCTTTTGCGCTGCCTGCTCCGTTGGCGACCAGGTGCATAAGATCTTTGTTCCCGGCAGGCATTTCGACGTTATCGATTTAGGATTCGATGCTGCGGGCTATGTCACCGCCATGCTGTTGGTATTGCTGGCAGCGGCGTTGGTGCGCCATGTGACTCGGCCGATCGGCGCCCATGCGAGGCGCTAGCCTTAAGACGAGACATCGCGACTGCCTATGCTTCGACATTGACTACAATAACGGCTGCAATCGCGAGTGGTCGTCGATGTGCAGTTTTCCAGACACCTGTTTTCTCTAAGAAAGGAAATCCCATGGCGGTATTGTTTGTTGAATATCCCAAGTGCTCGACCTGTAAGAAGGCCAAGGCATGGCTGGACGAACATGGGGTAGAGTATATCGATCGCGATATCGTTTTGGACAATCCCACGGCTGATGAGCTTGCGACCTGGATTGCTCGTTCGGGGCTGCCGGTGCGGCGCTTCTTTAATTCGTCGGGCATGAAATATCGAGAGCTGGGCCTGAAGGCGCGTCTGGATGCGGGCATGACGGATCAGGAGTGCTACGAGCTGCTGGCGACCGACGGCATGCTGGTCAAGCGTCCGCTGCTGGTGGGCGACGACTTTGCGATTCCTGGGTTTAAGGAAGCGACCTGGACCGAGGTGCTGCTGTAGTGGCTGCGGAAAGTGCGTCCCGTTTTGAGCTCGGATTCCGGGACGCAGTTTCCGGTTGAAGGGGCTAGCGGAAACCGTATCCCAGTTTGAGCGCGAAATCTGGGATACGGTTTCCGTTTGGGGCCTCTAGGGGAAAGCGCGTCCCGTTCTGGACGTAAATTCCGGGATGAGCTTTCCGGTTGGCGGGCATGCGCACTATCCCGGCTGGCGGGCATATGCGCTAATCCTCAAGCTGTGCCCATTCGTGCGGATCGTAGACCTTTACGTGCTTGTTGGGCTTGCCGCTCCAGTACTCCTCGTCCATAAAGGGCAGATATGCCTGAATGCCGGGGCAGATAAAGGGAATCCGCTGCTGTTGCAGTCGCTCGCGCTGGCGCTGCTCCAGGTGCGCCTCGGATATGACGGTCGGCATGCCGGACAGCTCGACGAGGCTTGCCTGGATTCGCTTAAGGTCGGGGAGTCCCGCGTGCCATGACATCCGCATGATTAAAAAGGATGCACGGCGGTATTTTGCCTGCACCACAGTAATGGCGGGGCGTAACGTGGGGTGAATTTTGTCCCGTTCGGGCCAAAGGTCGGCAGTGATCTCGAGGCCCAGGGTCTCCCATAGGTAATCAAGCTCTTCGTCCATGGCGCCTCGATATCTACGCGATCATTGATACTTCGATTGTGTTGCCTGGTGCTATCGTTTTCACGGTAGAATCTGCCAACGGTTGACGGCTACCGCTCACGGCGTTTTGCCCTTCGTGTACAGCGGTTGGCTTCACAGGTCCTTCACGGGTTGGACTAAATTAGGCCAATTTGACTGAATTTCAAAAAAGTCAAAATTGGGGCTTGCGTCACGGCGAGACTTCCCGTATATTTCTTTCTTGCGCAAAGGCACAGCCGAGCGCAGCGATGCAGTCATTGGGATGTCGTCTAATGGCAGGACAGCGGATTCTGGTTCCGTCAATGGGGGTTCGACTCCCTCCATCCCAGCCATTGCATTTGCTACATATGGCCCGTTCGTCTAGCGGTTTAGGACGCCGCCCTCTCAAGGCGGAGATCACCAGTTCGAATCTGGTACGGGCTACCAAAATTGAACGCCCGGGCCTCGTAAGAGACCCGGGTTTTGTGTATTGACCGTATATACGGCGCCTGCCGTGTTTCGCTCAGATCGAGGAGTAGCCATGGATCTGCCCATCAGCTTGCAAGACATCACGTATGCCGAGAACTATCTGGCGCAGGGCGACCTGGCTACGGCGACGCCGCTGCTGGAGCGTCTGGTGGAGCTCGCCGAGGAGTATATTGATGCTGAGTGCAAGACGGAGGAGAAGCGTCAATACTTTAGCTTCGATAGCAAGTTTGAGCGCTTGGCCTATCGCCGCGTGGAGAAGGATCCGCGCGAACTCGTGCAGGTCGAGGTGCCGTTTGACCGCCTGTACTCTGACATGGCGTTTGCCTACATTCGCCAGCAGGATTATGTGAGCGCTCGTAATGCCCTGATGCAGGCTGTGCGTTGGGACCCCATGAACTGCAACTATCGCTTGGATTTGGCCGAGCTGTTCCGCGCACTCGAGGACAAGCAGGAATGGGCATCGCTCTCGTTCTCGGTGCTGGAGCGTGCAAGTGATGGCAAGTGCGCCGCCCGCGCTTACGCCAATCTAGGTCAGTACTTCTTGGAGCCCGAGACCGAGAACGTTTCGGCTGCCGTGGGCTGCGCGCGTCTGGCGCTGCGCCTGGCGCCCAACGATGCGCATACGACGCGCCTGCTCAACAAGATCCATACCACCTATCCGGATGCCGCCGATGAGAGCGACGAGCACGTGATGGGTGAACTGGCCCTGCAAGGCGTTCCGACCTCGCCTTCGGCCGAGATTGCCATCTGCCTGATTATGTGCGCGACCGATGCCGCAAGCGACGGCGACAAGCAGGAGGCGACGCGCCTGACGGTGCGTGCTCGCGACTTGGTGGGCGAGGAGGCCTGCGCGGCGATTATTAAACTGGTGCGCGAGAGCGATGCCGAGCTCAATGCCGAGCGCAAGGCAAAGCGCGAGGCTGCGGGCTCAAACGCCGATGGCGCCAAGGAGGCCGGCGATGCCCAGTAAGCGCGAACGCAAGCTCATTTCCAAGAATCGCTCGGCGCATCACGAGTACTTTATCGATGAGACATTTGAGTGTGGCATTGAACTGAGCGGCACCGAGGTCAAGTCGATTCGCGAGCGCGCCTGTCAGATCACTGACACTTTTGCGCTGATTCGTGGCGGCGAGTGCTGGCTCGTCGGACTGCATATCCACCCTTATAGCCATGGTGGCGTGTGGAATCGCGATCCCGACCGTCGGCGTCGTCTGCTGCTGCACCGCAAGGAGATCGACTTTCTTGACGGCAAACTTCGCAACCGTGGTTATGCGCTGGTTCCGTTGGAGCTCTACTTTAATACCGACGGCCGCGTAAAGCTGCTGCTGGGTCTGGGTCGCGGCAAGAAGCTCTACGACAAGCGCGAGGACATGGCCAAGCGTGATGTCCAACGCGAGATCGACCGCGCCCTCAAGGAACGCAACCGGTAGGCGCTCTATATAAGTTGCGGTGAGATACGGACTGTTTTGCCTGTTTGAGGGGCTATTCAGTCCCTATTTCACCGCAACTGCGGGCGTCTTATCTTTCTTACTGTTCTGACACATATGTCTCAAAGGCGGCGTCCGTTATGGGTGCCGCCTTTTTTGTGGGTACATACATCCATGAGGTTCCAACCCGAGCTAGGGGAGTGATCGTTATGGACAAAACTGCGTTCTTTACCATGCCGAGTGGCCTGTACGTGGTGAGCGCCGTGGCGGACGGGCTGCGTGCCGGCTGCGTTATCAACACAGCAGTGCAGGTGACATCCGCCCCGCCGCGCATCTCGATTGCCGTGAACAAGGAAAATGTCACGTCCGGCGTAATCGTATCGGCTAAGGCCTTTGTGCTGACCGTGATCGATCAGACGGCCGATATGCTCTATATCGGCAACTTTGGCTTCCGCACCAGCAGTGGCTACGACAAGTTTGCCAAGTACGAGACCCACGAGACCGCGCTGGGCATGCCCTATGTGCCCGAGCACGCGGCGGCCCTGTTTAGCTGCCGTTTGATCGACACAGTGGATGTGGGCACGCATCTGCTGTTTATTGGCGAGGTCGAGGATGCCGAGCGCCTGAGCGACGAGACGCCGCTGACGTACGACTACTATCACAAGGTGCTAAAGGGCAAGACGCCGCCCAAAGCCTCGTCGTATCAAGGCTAGAAATGTTCTAAAAATACTTGCATTATGTTATTGAGAATATATACTAATAATTAAGTACACCAGCAGTCACGTTCGAGAGGAGAACATCATGGCTGAGGAGAAGAAGACGTATAAGTTTGTGTGCACCGTTTGCGGTTACGAGGTTGAGGTCGACACGCCCGAGCTGCCCGAGGACTACGTGTGCCCGGTGTGCGGCGTCGGTCCCGATCAGTTTGAGCTCGTCGAGGAGTAACTCGCAGGCACACGGCGAAAGCCGAACATAGCTCTGTCCAAGGGTCCCGGTCGAATTCTCGGCCGGGACCCTTTTGATTTATCTGACGGTTTAAAACGGTCTCACGTGTTACAGATTAAGACGTTATATCTGGACAGTCACGCCATCCCAATTACATCCCCGTTAGCAGCACGATGTCGAGAATCGTCACGATGACGCCGATCCCTACGAGCAGCGCGTTGAGCGGGCGCGAGTTGGCGTATTTGCCCATAACGTGGGCTGAGCTGGTGAGCCGTATGAGCACAAAGACCGTAATCGGCAGCTGAAGCGACAGCAGTGCCTGACTCCAGATGAGACCTTCAAAAGGATTTGGGACGACCAGACACGCCGCCACTGCGCCGGCGAAACAGGCCGCCACCCCGATCGAGGAATGTCGGTCGTGGATGTCGTATTCCTCGTCGAACATGCCCGCGGTGATGGTGCCTGCCGCCATGCCTGCCGTCACACTACTCGATATGCCCGCAAACAGCAGTGCCACCGCAAAGATGGTCGAGCTTGCCGGGCCCAGAATGGGGGAGAGCGTGTCCGCTGCGACGGCGAGGTCGTCTACGACAATGCCATGCGCAAAGAAGGTCGTTGCGGCCAGGATGACCATGGCCGAGTTGATCGCCCAGCCCACGCCCATCGAAAAGAGCGTGTCGAAGAGCTCGTAGCGCAGACGTTCCTCGATAATCTGCTCGCCTTGGCCTTCGAAGTGCATGGATTGGATGACCTCGGAGTGCAGGAAGAGGTTGTGAGGCATAACAACCGCGCCTAGGACACTTACGATAATCGCGGCCGAGCCGGTGGGCATACTGGGTGTGATCCAGCTTGCGGCGGCCTGCGGCCAGTCGACCTTGACTAGCGCAAGCTCGGCCAAAAA
>CABRFW010000088.1 GCA_902470265.1 uncultured Collinsella sp. | reverse complement strand
CGGCGGGGGGGGGGCTGTCTTGTCTCCGGCGGGCAGAGAATTTGCGCGTCGTGCACGCGTGATCCTGGCACAAGTCGACGATCTCAAAAAGTACACCCAATCGGGGAACGGCGGCGTTTCGCCCGACGGCCACTTTCGTCTTTACGCCCCCTGTCTTCACGGGCGGGGGCGTCTTTTTTCCGAAAACTGGTACGACTCGTTTGAAAGCTCGCATCCTCAGATTCACCTTGATGTTTGGCATCAGCCAACGGCTACATGCTTTGAATCACTTGTGCTTGGCATTTCGGATGCGGCCATCTCATTTGAGGAACCAAGGGACAGCGTCCTTTCTTCGAAATACTTGGGTGAAAAGGAGCTCAAGGTTCTTTCGTGTCCAGCGGGTCATCAATCTGTGGGCGCTATGACCGTTCGAGAGTTGCTGGGCGGCAGGCTCGCTGTTCCAATTAATTTGTCACCCTGTCTCAATGCAATCAATCAATGTCCCGAAGCTCAACTGGTTAATTTCCGCTTTCGCGATGTCGAATACGGAAACAGGGCGCAGGCCGAGTTTCTTCAAGCCGGGGGATTGATATTGAGTTTTTCTGGCTCTTCTCTCGCATCAGATGGATTGGAAGTGAGCGAGTGCTCCATTGAAGCCTCGCATGACGTAGCCTTGCCCATCTACTTTTGCTATCGACAAAATGCCTGGACCGATCGACACCAGACGGTATTTCTTCATCTATTGCGTCATCTCGCTTCGTGAGATTAGTTGGCTTCGAGACGTCAAGTGATTATTGACGCCTTACAACACATAGCTGACAGCTTTGCCCTCATGCTTTTCCAAGATTTCGATTTAGATTGCTGACTCTTGGAGGGCGGAGCATGAAAAACCGTACGGTTTTGCTTTATATGACGTTCGTTTTTCTGTCGAACTTCAGCACCATCTTGTATTTTCTGACGGTTTATCTTGCATTCGTCGGATTCTCGATGGTAGCGATTTCTAGCATGATGATTGCCTATCAAGTGAGCAAGTTCATTCTTGAAGTTCCCACTGGCTATATTGCTGATAGGTTTGGACGAAAGACAAGCGGTCTCGTTGGCGTCGTGGGAATGCTTGGATATTACGCCGCCCTGCTCCTCGTCCGTTCTCCTCTGCTTTTAATCGGCGCGTTTGCTCTCAAAGGTTTTGCCGTTGCATGTGTGAGCGGATCCATAGAAGCGATCTACATTGACAGCGTCTCTCAGGACCAGCTCGTAAGACTTAATGTCGTTGAGCGATTTGTTTTCTATGCCTCTTATGCCATCTCCGCTTGCGTGGGCGGTTTCATTTCGTCTGTCGGTGCATATCTCATTGGTCTTTCGGCGGATATCATCGCAATGGTGTTGACGTTGGTTGTCGTTGTCTGCATTCCTGAGATGCGAAGAGGGGGCACTGCAGCGACACCTGAGCATGGAATTAGCCCGAAGATGATCGGTGCTGCTATTGCGGGTAATGGCATTCTTCGGTCAGCGTTCATCATGGACTGTTCTCAGGCATTTGCCTTCGTCGCTCTGGAAGACTTTTTCTCACTGTTGTTTGCAGGCCGCGGAATGAATGCCGTCGCTTCGGGCGTGACCATTGCGGTCCAGCTCTTTGCCTCCGCCTCCATAGGGTTTATTGTGCCCAGTGTGATTGCTCGTGTCGAGAAGGGCCGTTTTGCGCGTATTTGCGGCATCATTCGCTTAGTATTGGCAGCTTTGTTTTTGATTCCCTTTACTCCGGTCTATTTGCTGCCCGTGTTCTATGTACTGCAGACGGTCGCTTACTCGTTATTTGCTCCAATTAAATACTCAGTTTTCCAAAATGCTGCCGATTCATCGATGCGCTGTTCACTGATTTCGGTTCAAAGCCAGATGGTTGCGGTGGGCGCTATCCTTTTCTACTTGTTCAATGCTGCGTTGAGCAACATCGTGGGCATTCGAGTCGTATTGCTTATCGCGCTCGGGATTTCTTCTTTGGTTTATATCCCCGCGCTCTTTCGTCTTACAAGCCAAAGGACATGAGTATTTAGGCACCGATAACTTATATATCAACGCAATAAACCCGAGCGCGAGGGCGTTTGGGTTTATTATTGAAGCGTATGTAACCTGGCGGCGCCACACCGCCTGTTAGTAGGGAGACACATGAACGTTCTGGTCGTCAACGCAGGATCTTCGACCCTTAAGTATCAGGTCATCGATACCAAGTCCCACAAGGTGTCCGCAAAGGGCTCCTGCGAGCGCGTCTGCTTTACCGGCGGCACCTTCACCCACGCTGCCAACGGCTCCAAGAAGGTGACCGAGAACATCGAGTTCCCCGACCACAAGGTCGCCATCGAGGTTGTCCTGAAGGACCTCGAGGCCAACGGCGTCAAGATTGAGGGCATCGGCCACCGCATCGTTCAGGGCGGTTGGTACTTTGGCGATTCCTCCCTCGTCGATGAGGACGTTCTCGCCAAGATCCGCGAGGTCGCTCCGCTCGCCCCGCTCCACAACAACCCCGAGGCCAACGTTATCGAGTACTGCCTGGAGCAGTATCCCGATCTGCCCAACGTCACGGTCTACGACACCGCTTTCCACTTCAACATGCCCGAGGTCGCCAAGACCTACGCCCTTCCCAAGGATGTTTGCGACAAGCTGCACATCCGTAAGTATGGCGCTCACGGCACCAGCTATCGCTACATCTCCAAGAAGGTCGCCGAGATGACCAACGGCGAGGCCCGCAAGGTCGTCGTGTGCCATATCGGCTCCGGCGCTTCCCTGTGCGCCATCGAGGACGGCAAGTGCATGGACACCACCATGGGCCTCACCCCGCTCGACGGCGTCATGATGGGCACCCGCTGCGGCTCCATCGACCCGGCCACCGTGTGCTACCTGCAGCGCGAGGGCGGCTACACCTTCGATGAGGTCGACGAGATGATGAACAAGAAGTCCGGCCTTTTGGCTGTGACCGGCGGCAAGACCAACGACTGCCGCAACGTCGAGGAGCTCGCCGCTGCCGGCGACCCCGAGGCTCAGCTCGCCTTCGACATGTTTGTCTACAAGATTGCCGCCAAGGCTGCCGAGATGGCTACTTCTATGTGCGGTATGGACACCCTGGTCTTTACCGCCGGCATCGGCGAGCACGCTCCGGCTGTCCGCGCCGGCGTTGCCGACCGCCTGGCCTTTATGGGCGTCAAGATGGATCATGCCCGCAACGCCCTGCGTGGTGACGGCGCTTGGTGCCTGTCTGCCAAGGATTCCAAGGTCAAGATTTTCGTCATCCCCACGGACGAGGAGTTCATGATCGCTTCCGACGTCGAGCGCATCGTCAACGGCAAGTAATTGCAAGAGGGGAGGGGCTGGACGACCGAGCGCCGTTCGGCCCCTCTTTTGCGCTCGTTGGGCGATATGCTTGATAGCTATTTATCAAGTTGTGATAACTTCTTATTAACATGCGGCCGCCTTAAGGGGTCTGCGTCGACCGTATTGCACTGCAAAGGAGTCTCATGAACGTACTTGTTGTCAACGCTGGTAGCTCAAGCCTTAAATATCAGCTTTTGGATACCGATACCCGTGAGGTTTTCGCCAAGGGCAACTGCGAACGTATCGGTTCGGACATGGGTATCTTTGGCTACTCCGAGAACGGTGGCGCCAAGCAAACCGAGGAGGTTCCCTTCCCGGATCACCGTTCGGCTATCGCGCGTGTGCTCGAGGAGCTCGAGAAGACCGACTTTACGATCGATGGCATTGGGCATCGTATCGTTCAGGGTGGCTGGTACTTTGACGATTCCGCGGTCGTCGACGACGAGGTCATGGCTAAGATTCTCGAGGTGGCCCCGCTCGCCCCGCTGCACAACTACGGCGAGGCCGCAGCAATCGAGTATTGCCGCGAGAAGTATCCGGAGCTGCCCAACGTCGCCGTCTTCGATACTTCGTTCCACATGACCATGCCCGAGGTCGCCTACACCTACGCGCTGCCCAAGGACGTGTGCGATAAGTACCACGTGCGCAAGTACGGTGCCCACGGCACGAGCCACCGCTATGAGTGGATGATGGCCAAGGAGATCCTGGGCTCGCGCTGCCACCGTCTGCTTTCGTGCCATCTGGGCAACGGCGCTTCGCTCGCCGCCATCGAGGACGGCGTGTGCCGCGACACCACGATGGGCCTCACACCGCTTGACGGTCTGATGATGGGCACCCGCTGCGGTTCCATTGACCCGGCTACCGTTTGCTACCTGCAGCGCGAGGGCGGCTACAGCTATCAGGAAGTTGATGACATGATGAACAAGCAGTCTGGTCTGCTTGCCATCTCGGGCATCTCCAACGACGCCCGCGACATCCGTACACGCGCCTCCGAGGGCGACGAGCGCTGCCTGCTCGCCTTCGATATGTTCGCCTACAAGGCCATGCAGCAGGCCGGCTCCATGATCGCTTCCATGGCGGGCGTGGACACCATCACCTTTACCGCCGGCATCGGCGAGAACGACTGGTCGATCCGCAAGGCCTTCTGCGACTGCTTTGAGTGGCTGGGCGTGCGCATCGACAATAACAAGAACCGCGAGGCCGTGGGCAACGGCCCGCAGGTCATCAGTGCCGCCGGTTCCGCCGTCACGGTCATGGTCATCCCCACCGACGAGGAATACATGATCGCCCACGACGTCGAGCGTCTGACCAAGAACAACTAACGCGTTCGCTTGTGATCGAACGAAAGGCCTCCTGAGCAGCAGCTCGGGAGGCCTTTTTGCTAGCAGGCGGACGGCGGAAACCCCAACCCATTTCGAGCGCAAATACTGGGACACGCTTTCCGGTTGAGGCACGTTGCGGAAAGTGCGACCCACAATAAAGCAAAATTCCGTCCCAAAGTTTCCCAAACAGGTCCCAAGCGGAAGCCACATCCCACAATCCGCCTCCAAACTGGGATGTAGTTTCCGGCACAACAACCGCCAAAGCCCACCGGCCTTTCAATCTCCAAAGTGATCATCATCAGCAACGCCTGCGCTCCCAGTAACGGCATCCAATCATTCAGATCTTCAGCCCCAGCTCGTAGCCAAGCCGCCGTCCACCCCAGATTCCCTGAATGCCACGTGATAGTAGAAGGCCGCACAGGTTAACCCCTGAAAACATTCCGCAGACCAGAAACGCCCCCGTTCGTAGCTCCGAAGGAGCAGAACGGGGGCGTTTCATTGGTCGAGGACGTTTTCAGGGGTTAACCTGTGCGGCCTTCGGGCGAGTACGTCCGCTACTCAGCCATCTGAGCCTGGACGGCGGTGATGGCCACGACACCCACGATGTCGTCGGCAGAGCAGCCGCGCGACAGGTCGTTGACCGGCTTGGCGATGCCCTGCAGGATGGGGCCGTAGGCGTCGGCACCGGCGAAGCGCTGGACCAGCTTGTAGCCGATGTTGCCGGCCTCGAGGTCGGGGAACACGAGCACGTTGGCCTTACCGGCGACAGAGGAGCCGGGGGCCTTGAGCTGGGCGACGGTGGGGACGATAGCGGCATCGAGCTGCAGGTCGCCGTCGATGGCGAGCTCGGGGGCCTTCTCCTTGCAGAACTTCACGGCTTCCTGGACCTTCTTGGCAACCTCGCCGCCGGCGGAGCCCATGGTGGAGTAGGAGAGCATGGCCACGTGCGGCTCGACATTGCCCATGAAGGTGGACCAGGAGTGAGCGGAGGCAATGGCAATCTCGGAGAGCTCGTCAGAGGACGGGTTGATGTTGAGGCCGCAGTCGGCAAAGATCAGCGTGCCGTCGGTGCCAAACTGCGGGGTGTCGGTGCACATCACGAAGAAGGCCGAGACCAGCTTGGTGCCCGGGGCGGTCTTGAGGATCTGCAGCGCGGGGCGCAGGGTGTCGGCGGTGGAGTGGCAGGCGCCGGAGACCAGGCCGTCGGCATCGCCCATCTTGACCATCATGGTGCCAAAGTAGGTGGCGTCCATCACCTGGGCGCGAGCCTGCTCGATGGTGACGCCCTTCTTGGCGCGGAGCTCGGCAAACTTCTGCGCGTACTCCTCGTGCTTCTCGGCGTTGCGCGGGTCGATGACGGTGGCGCCGGGAACGTTGATGTCATCGGGGTTGCCCAGGATGACGATGTTGGCCAGGCCCTCCTCGATGATCTTGTTCGCCGCGACGATGGTGCGCGGGTCTTCGCCCTCGGGCAGGACGATGGTCTTAAGGTCGGCCTTGGCGGCAGACTTCATACGGTTTAGGAAATCGCTCATGTTACTCCTTACAAGCGTTCCGCTAAGCTCCAGGCCCTCGGCTGTACACGAATAAACCCGCTGCTAGCGGGTTTACCTTTCAATTATGTACGCCGCGGTGCTTGAGCTTTCCTTGTGTGGCAAGCTCATTATAGGACGCATTAGCGCTATAATCGCTCTGATAAATATGTCTCGAAGAATGTTCGAGAAAAGCCCAGCTAACGAGCCCGTGGCTTTTGACAAGGAGTATCGATGCAGATTACCTCAGGCCTGCCTGAAGGCTTTAACGTCGGCGCATACGACATGATTGTCGTCGGTGCCGGTTATGCCGGTGCCGTTTGTGCCCGCCGTCTCGCCGAGACCATCGACTATCGTGTTGCCGTTCTGGAGCGCCGTAGCCACATTGCGGGTAACGCCTACGACTGCGCTGATGAGGCCGGAATCCTGGTCCACGAGTATGGTCCGCACATCTACCATACCTTTAATGAGCGCGTCCACAATTTCCTGTCGCGCTTTACCAAGTGGACGGACTACCAGCACAAGGTGCTTGCCAACATCAACGGCACCCTCATGCCCGTGCCTTTTAACCACGCGAGCCTCAAGCTCGCCTTTGGCGACGAGCGCGGCGAGGAGCTGTATCAGAAGCTCGTGGAGACCTTTGGCAAGGACGTCAAGGTGCCCATCATGGAGCTGCGCAAGAAGAACGACCCGGATCTTGCCGAAGTCGCCGATTACGTCT
>CABRFW010000087.1 GCA_902470265.1 uncultured Collinsella sp. | reverse complement strand
CGCGGCTCATCCGTTTGCACCGGGCCGCGCGGCAAGGAGATATATTGCCAGACCGCGAAGCCCTGTGGGACGTCAATTCCACTCTTCACAAGTCCTACACAACATATTGCTTTCTATAGGTAATAGAAAGACTGGTGTGGATCTTCCGCACGTATCAGATGATGACCCTTTGGTTCAGGAATATATAGAGATCGGTCACCTGTAAGTGTTTATCTACCCGCGCTTTTAGCAATGTAAACCGCGCTTCAGATAAAAAGAGGGAGCGCCGCCACAACGCGACACTCCCCTAGCGATTCAAGAGAATCTATTAGGCCTCGAGAGCCTTCTTGGCGATGGTAGCCAGCTCGTTGAAGGACTCGATGTCCTCGTAAGCCATCTGAGCCAGGACCTTGCGGTCGAGCTCGATGCCGGCAACCTTCAGGCCGTGCATGAACTGAGAGTAAGAGATGTCGTTCAGACGAGCAGCAGCGTTGATACGAGTGATCCAAAGAGAACGGATCTCGCGCTTCTTGTTGCGGCGATCACGATACTGATACTGCAGGGAGTGCTGGACCTGCTCTTTAGCATGCTTGTAAGTACGCGAAGCGGCACCGTAGTAACCCTTCGCACGGTGCATAACGGTACGGCGCTTCTTCTTGGCGGCAACAGCGCGCTTAATACGTGCCATGTTCTATCAACTCCTAGACGGTAAAACGAAAAACGGGAACGCGAACTTAGGCGAGACGCGACTTGATGACCTTGCGGTCGGCAGCGGCAATCTCGGTCTCCTGACGGAAGCCACGCTTACGCTTGGTGGACTTCTTGCTCAGGATGTGGCTCTTGAAAGCCTTGGCGCGCATAAGCTTGCCGGTACCAGTCTTGCGGAAACGCTTCTTGGTGCCGCTGTGGGACTTCATCTTAGGCATGAAATACTCCTTAATCGGTTACAGAACACTAGTTACTTGGTATCGCTTGCCGCTTTATCCTCATCGAAGGCGCCCTTAATCGGGGCGAGCAGCATAAGCATGTTACGGCCTTCCATCTTAGGCTTGGACTCGACCGTAGCGTAAGGCTTGAGATCCTCGGCGAGACGCTCGAGAACGTTAAGGCCCTGCTCCGGGTGAGCCATCTCACGGCCGCGGAACATGATGGTGATCTTAACGCGTGCGCCCTTCTTGAGGAAACGCAGAACGTGGCCCTTCTTGGTCTCGTAGTCGCCAACGTCGATCTTGGGTCGGAACTTCATTTCCTTGACCTCGACCTTGGACTGGTTCTTACGAGCAGCCTTGGCCTTCATGGCCTGCTGGTACTTGAACTTACCGTAGTCCATGACCTTGCAGACCGGCGGCTCCGCGTTGGGAGCGATCTCGACCAGGTCGAGACCCTGATCGTCGGCGACGCGCTGGGCATCGCGGATGGCGAACAGGCCGAGCTGAGAGCCATCGACGCCAATCAAACGGCACGAAGATGCAGTGATCTCGTCGTTGATGCGGGTGTCATCAGACTTAGCTATTTTCCCTACCTCCATTCATAAAAAAATAACCCGGCGCTTCTCAGCAACCAGGTCGTACACATAGACTTCCTCGATTTGAGGAAGGTAATCTAAGTTGTATGACCAGTCAGCTGCTCATTGGCGCCAAAAGGTGGGAACCCTCGGGTTCCTCTTTAGGGCATTGCGGAAACAACGCCTTGCGAATAATAACACGTACAGCGCGTTATCACATTACGTACACGAAAAAGGGGGCCGCAACCCCCTTGAAGCGCAAGTGCATGTATGGTGCCCGAGGCGAGACTCGAAGGGACTTCGCTTCGCGAAGCCCCGGGCTTCGGGCGCATGGCGCCCTCGCCACGCTCCGCTACAAACAGGCCACAGGCCTGTTTGCTTAACGCTCCGCGCGCTCACGCGAGTTCGGCACGAAAAAGGGGGCCTTGACCCCCTTGAACGCTCACTTGCATGTATGGTGCCCGAGGCGAGACTCGAACTCGCACGTTGTTGCCAACGGTGGATTTTGAGTCCACTGCGTCTGCCAATTCCGCCACTCGGGCACGCAATGCGTCAGTTAGTTTATCACAGCTTTCTACCGATTAGTCCGAAAATGGAACTTCGAGCATTTCGATGAGTTCGACCGTGCGTAGCATCTCGCGCTGACGGCATCCGCGACCGTCGACCGAAGCCTCACCCATCTGGTTATCGTAAGGGTCCTCGCGCATGCCGTCGAAAGAGGGCTCAAACTCTGCCTGGAATCGATTGTTGGCCACCATACGCCATGGGTCGAGATTGCCAAAGTAGTGACGGCGGCGCCACTCCTCCCCCATCCTGTGAGCAGAAGATCCAAATGACACGTCGGCGTTGAGCCAACCGGTCTGCGGCGTATAGAACTCTGCCCAGTCGTGCGACCCCACAGAATCGGGCGCAACGTACAGGCCGCTCTGCCAACGGGCAGGCACGCCCGCGATACGGCACATGGTGATAAACGTGAGCGCCATAACGCCGCAATCGCCGCGGAGCGAATGCGCGCAGTCATCGGCAATAGATCCCAAAAGCAAGTACGGCGGCTGATAGCGATAGTCGATATGCTGCGTCAGATAATCATAGATAGCACGAGCGCGATCGAGCGGATCCTCGAGTCCGTCAACAACACCGGCCGTCAGCTGCTGCAGATACGGCGTGAATGCAATGTGCGGACGGTCCTCGGAAATATCCTCGGGCAGAGGCGCGTCCATACGCGGATGAACCGGAAGTGTGCCACCGTAGACATCACAATAAGCAGCATCGATGTGATAACGATAAGTCACCGAGAATGAGCGCTCACTCGAAGAAGACCACGAGGCGGTACGCGCCGAAGCGTTCGCGGGAGCAACAGCACCCTCCGGCGTCATGTCGAGAATCTCGACCCGAGACTGCTGACGGCAGGCAGCCGCGACGGGAAGCCAAGCGCAAACGGTCTCCCCCTCCAGAGCGCCGGGGACAGACACGGACGCTTTAAGCGTAATGACGCGAGCCAATCCGTTTTGTGACTCCATCTCCTTGAGCATCTCGTCGCGCAGTGCTATTCCGTCCGTAGAATCGGGACGCATGCCGGGGACCTCTTTGGGATATACGCGAAGCGAATCGAGGAAGTTGTCGAGAACGAACAGCTCGCCATCGATAAAGCGCCAGTCAATACGCTTACGATTAATCAGGTCATCAAACTGCTCTTCGGTAAACTCTGGCCACTCCTCGCGAATCATCGCAATAGCCTGGTCGCGCGACACCGAAAAATGAAGCGGCGTCTCGAGTATGCGATACCGCTCGGCACGAACACAAGCAGCCAGCGAAGGCTCGGGGTTCTGCTCCAAAAGGCGATCGCAGGCAGCAACAGCCTGCGTCAAATACCCGGCATCCTTAAGACGAAGAATCTCGGGCGGCAGTCCAACATCGAGATGACGAAAGTCATCACAGCAAACATCAACAGAGCAACCAACTGGACCCTCGTCAATAACCTTCCCATCCGAAGGCAGCACATTAATAACAGCCATACCAAACTCCAAGTCATTAGAACTCTTGAAGTCCATTGTAGCGAGATAAAAAAGAAAGCCCCAACAAGGGAGCCATCAACACCGCCGAGCGGTAGTCAAAAAATGAATTCAGCCCAGTAACCCTGTAGCGAGTTAACAAAGGAGGCCCCGTTCACCCGGAGCTGATTCCGTCGCGCGACTTCTGGCGAAGCCAGTAGCCACCTTAATTCAGACTCGTAACCCTGCGGCGTTAAACGAAGGAAGCCCCGTCCCCCGGAACTGTTTCCTTGGCGCGACTTCTGGCGAAGCCAGGTGAGCGCAAAGGAAACAGTGTAGGGAGACGGGGCTTCCGGTGGGAAGTTTAGCGACGCTTACGCCTTGTTGACGGAGCCAAACTCCTCCATGAGCTCCTTGGTGCGGGCAACGATGTTGTCGCGACCAGGCTTGAGGAGCTTGCGGGGGTCAAAGCCCTTGCCCTGCTGATCCTTGCCAGCCTCGATATACTCGCGAACGCCCTTGGCGAAGACGAGCTGCAGATCGGTGTTGACGTTGATCTTGGAGATACCCAGGGAGATGGCCTTCTTGATCTGATCCTCGGGGATGCCGGTACCACCGTGCAGAACGAGGGGCAGGTCGCCGGTCTGAGCCTTGATCTCGCCCAGACGCTCGAAGGAAAGGCCAGCCCAGTCGGCGGGATACACGCCGTGGATGTTGCCGATACCGCAGGCGAGGAAGTCGACGCCCAGGTCAGCAATCTGCTTGCACTCAGCAGGATCAGCGAGCTCGCCGCTGGAGGTCACGCCGTCCTCGGTGCCGCCGATGCCGCCGACCTCGGCCTCGATGGACATGCCCTTGGAGTGGGCAAGCTCAACGAGCTCCTTGGTGCGGTCGAGGTTAAGCTGGAAGGTCTCCTCGTGAGAGCCGTCATACATGATGGACGTGAAGCCGGCCTCGATGCACTTGAAGCAGTCCTCGTAAGAACCGTGATCGAGGTGAAGGGCGACGGGGACGGTAACGCCCGTGGCCTCGACGGCAGCCTTGACCATGTCGGCGCAGACCTTGAAACCGCCCATCCACTTAGCGGCACCAGCGGTGCACTGAAGGATCAGCGGAGACTTGGCCTCCTCGGCGGCCTGGAGAATAGCCAGGGTCCACTCGAGGTTGTTGGTGTTGAAGGCACCGAGAGCGTACTTGCCGGCCTCGGCCTTCTTGAGCATGTCTGCTGCGTTGACGAGCATAAAAGAAACCTCCTGTAAGGTTGCTCCGATAACGCCTGAGATTTTACCACGACATACCCGAGCATAAACGTTCGTTTGTTCACGAATACCATCCGATTGGACAAATTTTGACCGTTTGCCCCACAGAATCGACCCACTGGGGAAAATAGCTTGACGATTGAGCGGTCTTCGTGGTTCGAAAGACGGCTTCAAGCCTACATCTGCATAAACGGGTTCTGCATAAGTTCGCGCGCCATCGTGGTCGAATCGCCATGGCCCGTCAAGCAAACGGTATCGGGCGGAAGCGTCTTGGCAAGTTTGGAGAGCGAGCGCATAATCGCCGCCTCGTCACCGCCGGAAAGATCGGTACGACCGTGGCTGCCCGGGAAAAGCGTGTCGCCCACAAAGGCGATGTTCCCCTGCTCGGTCGCGGCGAACAGGACGATGCCGCCCGGCGTATGCCCCGGCGTCTCGATCACCTGCAGGCAGATATCGCCCAATTCAATCGTATCGCCCTCGGCAAGCAGCCGCGTCGGCTCGCCCGGATCGGGCGTCTCAATACCCCACATGGCGCGCTGCTCCTCGATATTTGCGCGAGGTACCGTCACGTCCTTAGCGCACAACTCATATAGTGCGCTGTCGCCAACGACAGCTCGAACCCCGGCGACCCCGCCAACATGGTCGGCATGACCGTGCGTGCAGACAGAGCCGAGTACGCGAACCTCGGGATGCGCGGTGCGGATATGCTCCACAAGACGCTCGCCCTCCCACGCCGGATCGACGATTAAGCACTCGTCATTCGAAATCACGACGTAACTGTTGGTCTGAATCGGGCCGTTGACGAGTGCCTCAATCGAAGCTGCACCTCGGGGTGTCAGGTCCAAAGTCATATCGCCCATGCGCATACCCTCCTTCTAAAATACGTTCGAGGCACCAAACGATGCCTCGAACGTAACCAATATCTATGATGCTGAGAGGCTCTCGCACCTACACACGGCGCCTGAGCTGAGCTCCGCCTTCGCCGGGCATAAGACGGCGAGCGTCGTAGACCGAATCGACACTGCTGATGGAAGCCAGCAGCGGATCCAGACCGCTCGCGTCCGAGATCTCGACCATAAAGCGCAGGGTTGCAATACCCTCGCGGTTGGTCGACGTGGCGGCAGAAAGGATATTGCCGCCCGCATCGCCAATGGCAATGGTGACATCCTTGAGCAGGCCCATGCGGTCCAGGCACTCGACCACGATCTCGACCTGGAAGAGGGTGTCGGCAGCGCCGTCCCACTCCACATCGATCATGCGCTCGGGATGTTCCATAAGACCCTTGACGTTGGGGCAGTTGGCGCGATGCACCGAAACGCCACGACCGCGCGTGATGAAGCCGACGATATCGTCGCCCGTCACGGGATTGCAGCAATGCGCCAGGCGCACCAGCAGGCCGCTGTTGCTCTCACCCTTGACGATGATGCCGTTGCTGGCGCTCTTGCCGCGCTTCTGCGGTTTGCGATTGGAGCCGCGAGCGGGCTGTTTCACGACCTCGGCGATGGCCTCGGCCTTGGTGAGCTGCTCCTCGGGCTTGGGGTCCAAGATTTGCTCGACCTTGTTGCCCACGGCACGCGGGGCGACCTTACCGGCACCGACGGCCGCAAACAGGTCCTCGAGCTGCTTAAAGTTCATCTGCTCCGCCACGGCATTGAGCGCGCGCGTCGAGCGCGGCGTGGAAATGCCGTATCCGCGCTTGCGCAGGTCCTTGGCCAGCATGTCGCGACCGGCGGCAGCGTCGTCGTCCTTAGTCGCGGCGGCAAAATAGCGACGGATCTTGGACTTGGCCGAAGGCGTCTTGACGATCTTGAGCCAATCGCGTGACGGCTTGGAGCTCTTGTTGGTCAGGATCTCGACACGGTCGCCCGTCTTGATCTCGTGCGTGAGCGGGGCCACCGCACCGTTGATCTTGGCGCCGACGCAGTGGTTTCCCACCTCGGTGTGAACGGCGTAGGCAAAGTCGAGCGGCGTGGAGCCGGCACGAAGCGCCATGACCTCGCCCTTGGGCGTAAAGACAAAGATCTCCTGGTCGAACAGGTCAACCTTCAGCGAATGCAGGTATTCCTTGGCATCGGTGATCTCGTCGGAGGCAGCCCAATCGAGCGAGTGCTTGAGCCAGTTGATCTGGTCGTCCAGGCGTTGGGCATCGTTGGTCTTGGAGGCAGACGATCCGCCCGACTTCTTATACAGCCAGTGGGCGGCAATGCCGTACTCGGCCTGCTCATGCATCTCGTAGGTTCGA
>CABRFW010000086.1 GCA_902470265.1 uncultured Collinsella sp. | reverse complement strand
CTGTTCCAGGACGGCATGATTAACGTGTCCGCGCTGCAGGCGGTCGCCGATTCGCTTTCCAGCAGCTCGAAGGTGTTCAAGAGCGCCAACGAGAAGGTCCAGGGCATTGGCGATACTCATATTTCCCAGGTGACCGAGCTGGTCGATAAGGCCAAGGACGGCTTTGCCACCCTCAACGGTGCGGTTGACGCGGCGGAGAAGGTCGCCCCCGTCCTTCCCCAGATGCTCGGCGCCAACGGCCAGACGCGCAACTACCTTATGTACGCCATGAACAACGTCGAGATTCGTGCCTGCGGCGGCTTTGGCGGTTCGCAGGGCCTGATTTCGGTCACCGACGGTCAGATGTCGATTGGCGAGTTTGTTCCCCGCATTGGACTCAGCGAGGATGAGGCGGTCGAGAGCGTCGACGAAGAGGATGAGGCGCTGTTCGGCAACCACAGCAACCTGTACAACTCGGGCAATACCTATTCGCCTGATTGGCCCCGCAACTCGCAGCGTGTCGCCGCGCTGTGGAAGTCCCAGTATGGACAGGACGTTGATGGCGTCATCGGTATCGACCCGGTGTTCCTGCAGTATCTGCTGGGCCTGGTCGGTAACGTGTCACTGCCCGACGGAACGGTTGTCGACGGCACCAACGCCGCAAAGGTCCTCATGCACGATGTGTACTGGAACTATCCGGTCGAGGAGTCGGACGGCATCTTTGCATCCGTCGCCAGCGCTGCCTTTGACAAGATTCTTGGCGGTATCGGCGACGTCGATGTTGCGAACCTTGTCAGCGCCGTTGAGCGCGGTGCCGAAGAGGGCCGCCTGATCGCGTGGATGAGAAACGATGATGAGCAGAATGCCATCAAAGAGACGGGCATTGACGCTTCGCTGCCCGATCCGGATGATCCGAGTGCCGATCCCGTTGCCGGCGTTTACTTTAACAACCTGAGCTTCTCCAAGCTCGACTGGTATCTGAACGCCGATACGCAGATTGGCCAGGGCATCAAGAACGGTGACGGCACGTGCTCCTATCGCATCACCGTTACCCTGACGAACATCATGACGCAGGAGGAGGCTGGCAAGCTGCCCGACTACGTTGCGGCGAGCGCACCCGATGCCGCGCGTGACGACGAGCGTCTGAATGTCTCGTTGTTTGCCCCGACGGGCGGCAACATTACTGATCTGACCGTCGAGGGCACCCAGTTTGGTCTTGGCGCCGCTACGTGGCATGGAATCCCCTTCTATTCGGGCACCGTTGACCTGCATGCTGGCGAGACGACGACGATCACGTATACGCTGACCACGTCGGCCGAGGCGGGGGACAAGCCGCTTACGCTGCGTCAGACCCCTACATGCCAGGCGGCTCGCGACAGCGCGTCGGCGTAGGGTTTTTCTGGTAGCGCAGATAATCGAGTACCATTTTGGGGCGGACAGGCAATCTGTTCGCCCCTATTTTGTAAGGAGAGCGCATGAAGTACTTTGGCACCGACGGCTTTCGCGGTGAGGCCAACGTTGGGCTGACGGTAGAGCACGCTTATAAGATTGGCCGTTTTGTGGGCTGGTATTACGGCGCCAACCGCAGTGCTAAGGCGCGCGTTATCGTGGGCAAGGACACACGTCGCTCGAGTTATATGTTCGAGGCGGCGCTGGTGAGCGGTCTGGTCGCGAGCGGTGCGGACGCCTATATGCTGCACGTGATCCCGACGCCGGGCGTGGCGCATCAGACCGTGGAGGGCTGCTTCGATTGCGGCATCATGATCAGCGCGAGCCACAACCCGTTTTGCGATAACGGCATTAAGCTCGTCAATAGCGACGGTTTTAAGATGGACGAGGACGTACTGGAGCTCATCGAGGATTACATCGATGGCAAGAGCGAAGTTCCGTTGGCCACGGGCAACCACATCGGTGCCACGGTGGACTACATGCAGGGCCGCAACCGCTACATTGCTTCGCTCATTGCAAGTGCGAACTTTTCGCTGCAGGGCGTCAAAATCGGTATCGACTGCGCCAACGGCTCGGCTTCCTCGGTGGCCAAGCCGGTGTTTGACGCGCTCGGTGCCGACGTGCGCGTGATCAATGCCGCGCCCGATGGCTTTAACATCAACGTCGACTGCGGCTCCACGCATATGGAGCGTCTGCAGCGCCATGTGGTGGAGCAGGGCCTGGACGTGGGCTTTGCCTACGACGGCGATGCCGACCGCTGCCTGGCCGTGGACGAGCGCGGGCGCGTGGTCGACGGCGACCAGATCCTGTACGTGTGCGGCGTGTATCTGAACAAGCACGGGCGCCTCTCGGGCGGTACCGTGGTGCCGACGATTGCCAGTAACTTTGGCCTTGTCAAGTCGCTGGAGCTTGCCGGCCTGAGCGCCGTGACCAGCGGCGTGGGCGACCGTCACGTGTATGCCAAGATGCGCGAGGGCGGCTACAGCCTGGGCGGCGAGCAGACGGGCCATACGATCTTTGGCGATATCGAGCGCACGGGCGACGGCATTATGACTTCGCTGCGCGTGATGGAAGTGATTCGTGCCGAGCGCGAGACGCTCTCGCAGCTCACGGCTCCGTGCAAGTTGCTGCCGCAGGCGCAGGTGGCCGTGCACGTGGCGGACAAGGACGCCGCGCTCGAGAACATGGGCGTGCAGAACGCCATCGCCGAGGCCGAGGCTGCGCTGGCAGGCGAGGGCCGCGTGCTCGTGCGCAAGAGCGGAACCGAGTCGGTTATCCGCGTGCTGGCCGAGGCGCCCGACCAAGCATCCGCCGATGCCGCCATGAAGCGCATCGCCAACGCGCTCGAGGCTCTGTAAGGTAGTCATTGGGGACGTTCTTAAACAACTAGGTGGAAAGGGGGCGCCGCGGATTGGTTCCGCGGCGTCCCCTTTGCGTTGACGTGTCGGTTATGCCTTACAGCTCGTACAGCGTGGTGAACTTGTCCTGCAGGTAGCTGCAGTAGTAGCGGGCATCGAACGCCATGCCGCACGCGCCCTTGATGAGCTCCGGCGCGTCCTTGGCGCGGCCCCACTGCCAAATGTGCTCGCCCAGCCAGGCGCGGACGGGTGTCAGGTCGCCGCTCGCACAGGCACCGTTGAGGTCGACACCGTCGCGGCACATGGCCGGCACAAACATGGCATCGTAGGCACTGCCCAGCGCATAGGTGGGGAAGTAGCCAAACGAGCCGCCGCTCCAGTGCGTATCCTGCAGGCAACCACGCGTGTCGTCGGGAACGGGGATGCCCAGGTACTCGTTCATAAAGCGATTCCAAAGCGCGGGGATATCCTTGGCTGTGGCCTCGCCGGCAAACAGCATGCGCTCGATCTCGTAGCGCACCATAACGTGCAGCGGATAGGTGAGCTCGTCGGCCTCGGTGCGGATCAACGACGGCTGCGCGATGTTCACGGCGCGGTAGAGCGTGTCCTCGTCGACGTCGCCGTAGACCTCGGACGCGTGGCGGCGCAGCACCTCGAGCAGCGGTCCCATAAAGGCGCGGCTGCGACCCACGGTGTTCTCGAAAAAGCGGCTCTGGCTCTCGTGGATGCCCATGGAGGTGCCGCCCTCAAGACAGGTGCGCGCATAGGCGGGATTGACGCCCAGCTCGTACATGGCATGTCCCGCCTCGTGGATGATGCTGTAGACGTTGGAGATGCAATCGTTCTCGTAGATGTGTGTCGCGATGCGCGCGTCACCCACGGCAAAGCCCTCGCTAAACGGGTGTTCGGTAAAGGCAAGCGTGGTGTCGTTCAGGTTCAGGCCGACGAGCTTCATAAGGTCGAAGCTCATGGCGCGCTGGGCGGCCTCGGGCACGCGGGCGTGCAAAAAGTCGGCAGCGGGCTGCTGGCCGCGCTCGCCGATGGCGTGCACGAGCGGCACGACCGTCGCCTTGACTTCATCGCAAAACGCATCGAAGCTCTTGGCGGAAAGGCCGCGCTCGTACTGGTCGAGCCAAACGTCGTATGGGTCGCGCTTGGGGTCCATGAGTTCGGCCTGATGCTTAAGTTGGGCGACGATTCTATCCACATAGGGCTCAAAACTCGCCCAGTCGTTGGCCGTCTTGGCCTTGTGCCACACGGCGTCGGCCTCGCAGGTGAGCCTGGTCCAGGCCTCGGCCTCCTCGGTAGGAATAACGCTTGCCTCGCGCTGGTCGCGGCCGAGCACGCGGATCTCGTCGAGCAGCTGCGGGTCGTCTACGTGTCCGCCTGCAACCGTCTCGCGCGCTAACGAGCGTACGAGCTCAACGGACTTCTCGCTGGTCAGTAGCTTGTGATGCTCGCCGGCAAGCGTGCCCATGGCGTCGGCACGGGCGGCAGCACCGTTGGCAGGAGCAATCGTCGCTCCATCGAACTCGGCAATCTTGAGCAGGTACTCGCGAGTCCACAGCTTGCCCTCGAGTTTGCGGAACTTTTTGACGGCCTTGTCGACTTTAGCAGCCTTGACGCCCTTGGCAGCCTTTGCCACGGCGGCCTGGGCCTTCTTATCGAGTTTCTTTCCCATACCGTATCCTTAATCTCGCAGGCCGAGCGCCGCAGGCGGGTGCGCGGCCAATTTGCACAGCTACCTGCCTTGTACCCAGCGCGAACAAAACGGAACGCGGCGATGCGCTCGCGAAATGTGTTATCCTATAGCCCAATGCGTTGACGGAGAGGGTTTTTGCCCGCCGCGTCGCCGGCAAGAGAGGGAAGGTCATGGGCTGCAAGCCTTCCTGCGGTGGCAAGGGCCAAGCGTTCACTCCCGAGCAGCAACCTCAACGGGCGCGCGGCCGACGGCGGTGAAGCCCCAGTAGGGAAGCCGTGAGCCTCGCGACAAGGGGCGCAGAGTGGGCACGGCGGGCCAGACATCCGCCGGGTCAAACAAGGTGGTACCGCGGAATTCAACCGTCCTTGGGCAATGCACATGCCCGAGGACGGTTTTTTGTTACCGAACCGGGCCGCGCATCTGCAGCATCGGGCGGCGTCAGCCGTCCCGGAGCGCGGATGCGCGAGAGACGAAAGGGAAGACATGAGTCTGATTGATGATCTGGTCAAACTCGAGGAAGAGGCCAAGGAGCTCGTCACTAGCGCCGACGACGCCGCCAAGCTCGAGGCTGCGCGCGTTGAGCTGCTCGGTCGCAAGGGCCGTATCACCGGCCTGATGCGCATGATGGGCAAGCTCGCCCCCGAGGATCGTCCCATGATGGGCAAACGCGCCAACGAGATGCGCCATCTGATCGAGGGCATGCTCGACGAGCGCACCACCGAGATGAAGGCCGCCGCCCTCAAGCACGCACTCGAGCACGAGGCCGTCGACATCACGCTGCCGGGGATCCGTCCGCAGATTGGTCACCAGCACCTGATCAAGCAGATCATCGAGGAGGCCGAGGACATCTTCTGCGGCATCGGCTACACCGTCGAGTCCGGCCCCATGGTCGATACCTCCTACTACAACTTCACCGCACTCAACGCGCCCATGGATCACCCGAGCCGCTCGGCTCGCGACACGTTCTATGTGGTCGACAACAACCCCGGCAGCGTCGCGCATCCCGAGGCTCACGCTCACGGCGAGTCCGACGTGCTGCTGCGCACCCAGACCTCGGGCGTGCAGATCCACACCATGGAGTCGCAGAAGCCGCCCATCTACATGATCTGCCCGGGCACCGTCTACCGTCCCGACACGGCCGACGCCTGCCACCTGCCGCAGTTCAACCAGATCGAGGGCCTGGTCGTCGACGAGGGTATCACCTTTGGCGATCTTAAGGGCACGCTCGACTACTTTGTTAAGTGCATGTTTGGTGAGGATCGCAAGACGCGCTATCGCCCGCACTTCTTCCCCTTCACCGAGCCTTCCTGCGAGGTGGACGTGAGCTGCCACGTGTGCGGCGGCAAGGGCTGCAACTTCTGCAAGCACAGCGGCTGGATCGAGATCCTGGGCTGCGGCATGGTCGACCCCAACGTCCTTATCAACTGCGGCATCGACCCCGAGAAGTACACCGGCTTCGCCTTTGGTATTGGCGCCGAGCGCGTCGCGGCCCTGCGCTACGACCTGCCGGACCTGCGCACGTTGATGACTGGTGACATGAGGTTCTTGAACCAGTTCTAGAACGCTTTCTTCTTAGTTGCAGTTTCCGGCTCAAAGCCGCATTTATGAAAGGAGACCAGTTATATGCGTGTTTCTTACGACTGGCTCAAGACCATGATCGATATTCCGGAGGATCCCAAGACCCTTTCGGACGAATATATCCGTACCGGCACCGAGGTCGAGGCGATCGACACCGTGGGCGAGTCCTTCGACCACGTGGTGACCGCCAAGGTGCTCACCAAGACCCCGCACCCCGATAGCGACCACATGTATGTGTGCTCGGTCGACGTGGGTGACAAGAACCTCGACGCCGACGGCAACCCCGCTCCGCTGCAGATCGTCTGCGGCGCGCAGAACTTCGAGGCCGGCGACCACATCGTCACGGCCATGATCGGCGCCGTGCTTCCCGGCGACGTCAAGATCAAGAAGAGCAAGCTTCGCGGCGTCGTGTCCATGGGCATGAACTGCTCCGCGCGCGAGCTTGGCCTGGGTGGCGACCACTCCGGCATTATGATCCTGCCCGAGGATACGCCCTGCGGCATGCCGTTTGCCGAGTACGTGGGCTCGAGCGACACCGTGCTCGACTGCGAGATCACGCCCAACCGCCCCGACTGCCTGTCCATGATCGGCATGGCCCGCGAGACCGGCGCCATCTTCGACCGCGATTTCCACGTTGAGCTGCCCGCTATCAAGGTCGAGACCGGCCGCGCGACCGACGACGAGCTTTCGGTCGAGATCGCCGACGAGGGCCTGTGCGACCGCTACGTTGCCCGCATCGTGCGCAACGTCAAGGTCGGCCCGTCGCCAGACTGGATGGTCAAGCGCCTCAACGCCCTGGGCGTGCGCCCGCACAACAACATCGTCGACATCACCAACTACATGATGATGCTCACCGGTCAGCCGCTGCACGCCTTTGACCTGGACACCTTTGCCGAGCGCGATGGCCACCGTCG
>CABRFW010000085.1 GCA_902470265.1 uncultured Collinsella sp. | reverse complement strand
ACGTGGGCAAGAGCGTGGGCGAGGTCATCGCCGAGCGATTCCTGTCGATTGACAAACTTATCTTGGCGAGCGAAGAGGATATTGCCGAGTGCGAGGGCATCGGTCCCAAGATTGCGGCGAGCGTCAAACAATTCCTGGCCGTGCCCGAGAACCTTGCCGTGCTGGAACGTCTGCGCCAAGCGGGCCTGTCGCTCGAAGTCGACCTGGGCGCTGCACACGCGCAAGCCGCAGCCGACGCTGGCGTGGCGGGCGAGCTCGCCGACGCACAACCACTCGCGGGCCTGACCTTCGTGCTTACCGGCACGCTTGTCAATCGCACGCGCGACGAGGCGGGCGCGGCGCTCAAGGTGCTTGGCGCCAAGGTTTCGGGCAGCGTGTCAAAGAAGACGAGCTATCTGGTCGCCGGCCCCAAAGCGGGCTCAAAGCTCACCAAGGCCGAGCAGCTGGGCGTACCCGTGCTGGACGAGGACGCACTCGAGCAGATCTTGGCTACTGGTCAGGTGCCGGAGGCTTAGCGCATCGATAACCAAATTGAAGAACCGCCCGGAAGCACGATGCCTTCCGGGCGGTTCTTATTTGGACGGGGCAACCGGCACCGTGATCTGCGTCACATGGGTCGCGGGGTCGTCGCTGATGATGTCGTCGATGAGGGCGATCTCGCGTGAGGGACCAGCGGGGGACAGCCCGTGTTCGCGCATATAGCCGAGCAGCTGCTTATAGCGCGTGCCTGCTTGCCCATGCGTGCCGCGAAAGCTAATGGTCAGGCAGCGCGCGGCGGGTCTCGTTTCGACGTCGCCCGCGTATTCATCGGTGTCATCGAGCAGTAGAAAAACCTCGTCGTAGCCATCAAAGTCGCCGGTGGCGAGGCGCTCGGCGCTAATCCCAACGCCCAAGTTACCCAGAAAGACAAAGGTCTCGTGCTGGCCCTTCTGTAGTTGACGAATCTGCCACTCCAGCGCATAGGCGTCGGTAGGGTTGACGCGTTCACGCAGCACAGCGCAGCGAAGCTTGGGCGCATCGATTGTGCAAATGGTGTCGAGCTCGGTGTTCAGCGCATCGTGAAGCAGAGCAAGCCGGTTATCGATCTTTCGCGACACGCGTTCGAGCTCGCGGCGCTTGCGCTCGATGAGCTCCTGCTGCTGAGCTAGCTGCCGCTGCATGAGGTCCACATCGCGCGTGGTCACAAACTCGCGGATTTGCGCCAACGGCAAGTCGAGAACACGCAAGTGGCTGATGGTGTTGAGAGTGGAGAGCTGCCGCGATCCGTAGTAGCGGTACCCACTCGCCGGATCGATGTACGCCGGGTCCAGCAAGCCCATCTGCTCGTAATGACGTAGCGTCCCAACGCTCAGGTTAAACAGGCGCGCCACCTCGCCAATGCGGAGCAGGCCCTCAGTATGTTCACTTGGCGTGTCGGTCACAGGACCGCTCCTTTCAATAGGGTCGGGGAGGGGCGCCAAGCTCGCGTCGCCCCGCTACGCTGCCAACTTGTCAAAAGCCCCGCGTCGGTTGAGCACGGTAAACGCGACAACACAGATGACTGCCGACAGAATGGACCCGCACGGCGAGGCGATGCCCATGGGAAACAACGTTTCGGAATAGGCGTTCGACAGCAGCCACGCGCCCGGCACGCGAATGAGCGCCACGGCCAGCACGTTGTGCGCAAAGCCGATGTAGCTCTTGCCATACGCAGCGAAAAAGCCGCTAAAGCAAATGTGGATGCCGGCAAAAATCGCGTCGAAAATGTAGCTGCGCATATAGCCGGTACCGGCGGCGATCACCGCGGCGTCCTTGGCAAAAAAGCCAATAAACGCCGGCGCCACCAGCCACATCAGCACCGTGATCAGGCAGCCGTACACCACCGAGATGGTCATGGCGTCCTTGAGCACCTGACGCGCACGGTTGCCCTTTCCCGCGCCGGCGTTTTGCGCCGTGAGCGCGCTGACGGTGGCGCCCATGGAGCTCGGCACAATGAACAAAAAGCTGATCATCTTTTCGACCAGGCCCACGGCGGCGGCGTCGACCAGGCCGCGATGGTTGGCAATGACGGTGATAAACATAAACGCCACCTGGATGCAGCCGTCCTGCACGGCCACAGGCACGCCGATCTTAAGAATGCTGCCGAGCACCTCGGGCTGGGGGCGCAGGTCGCTACGCTTAACGTGGATGTTCGTGCGGCGGCTCTTGAGCCACACAAGCGCGAGGGCAACGCTGGCCGTCTGGGCGGTCACCGTGCCGAGCGCCGCGCCCACGGGGCCGAGCCCCATGTGGCCGATAAACAGAAAATCGAGCGCGATGTTAATGATGCACGCCACGCCGATCACGTACATGGGCGAGCGCGAATCGCCCAGCCCGCGAAAGATGGCCGAAAGAATGTTGTATGCGGCGATAAACGGAATGCCGACAAAGCAGATACGCAGGTAGGCGGCGGTTCCTTCGACTGCCTCGGCCGGCGTGCCAATGAGTGCCACAATCTGCGGACACAATGCAAGCAGGACAGCGGCCAGTACCACCGAGACGCCCATAAAGAGCGTGATGGTGTTGCCGATGGCGGCCTCGACGCGGTCAAAACGGCGCGAGCCCACGGCGTGGCCGACGATGACCGTCGTTCCCATGGCCAGGCCCACGAGCGTCACGGTAATGATATAGAGCGTCTGCGCGCCATTGCCCACGGCGGTGATGCCGGCGGCACCGCTGAACTGTCCCATCATGTACAGGTCGGCCATGCCGTAGAGCATCTGCAAAAAGTACGAGAGCATATAGGGCAGGGCAAAGACCGCGATGGTCTTAAGGACATTGCCGCGTGTGAGGTCGTGTTCCATGGGCGGGGCACTTTCTGGCTGGGCTTCTTTACGTACCAGTGTAGTGAAAACCCTACAACGATTGTAGAGTCAAGGTTTGTGATGACGCCGGAGCGAAAAAGTCTCGCGCACCATTATTCCGAGTGAATATGGACACACATCACGAGAACTCGCCGCCGGCGCTAACCTTGCAGAAAACGATTTCGGAATACTTGACACCATTATTCGGCGCGCAATAATACGTGCGTTTGCGAACAACGTTTGATGGGGGTTGAACCTGCGTGCGCAATCTCAAAATACTGTTTTCCTATCTAGGGGCATACCGTCGCGATGCCATCCTCGGCGTGTTCTTTGTGTCGGTCGAGACGGTGCTCGAGCTGTTTATCCCGGTCATCATGGCCAACATCATCGATGTGGGCGTGCCTGCGGGTGATATCAACTACATGCTGCTGCAGGGCGCGTACATGTTGGTGTGCGCTGCGCTTTCGCTGGTACTGGGCTTGGGTTATGCCCGCACGTCCGCCCGCGTTGCCTCGGGCCTAGGCGCCAACCTGCGCGAGGCCGAGTACAAAAAGATTCAAACGCTCGCCTTTGGCAACCTGGACAACTACGACGCCAGCTCGCTCGTCACCCGCATGACCACCGACATCACCGTCATCCAAAACGCCATCGGCAACGGCTTTCGTCCCATGGTGCGCGGGCCGGTGACGCTCATCGTCGGCCTGGTCTATGCCCTGGTGCTGTCGCGCCCGCTCGCCACGGTCTTCGCGATCATCCTGCCCGTGCTGGCGATCGTGCTGGGCATTATCACCTGGCGTGTGAGCCCGCTCTACCGCCAGCTGCAAACCTCGATGGACCATCTCAACGGCGTGGTGCAGGAAGACCTCACCGCCGTGCGCGCCGTCAAGGCATACGTGCGCGCCGAGCACGAGGAAGCCAAGTTCGATACCGTCAATACCGAGCTCGCACGCACGGCGACGAAGACCTTCGGCAACGCCGTGCTCAACCTGCCAGTGTTTCAGCTGTCGATGTACGTGGCCGCCATCTCCATCCTGTGGATCGGCGGGCGCATGATTATCGCCAGCGAGCTGGGCGTGGGTTCGCTCACGGGCTTTATGAGCTACGTGCTGCTGATCATGAACTCGCTCATGATGATTTCCAACGTGTTTTTGCTGCTCACTCGCGCGCTCGCCAGCGTAGAGCGCATCTCGCGGGTGATCGACGAGCAATCGCTCATCCAGGCGCCCGCGGCAGACGTGGCTGTGCGCGAAGTGGCCGACGGAAGTGTCGAGTTCCGCGACGTGTCGTTTAAGTACCGCGCAGATGCTGCCGAGGATGTGCTCGAGCATATCGACCTTCGCATCGAGCCGGGCTCCACGGTGGGCGTGCTCGGCGGCACGGGCTCGGGCAAGAGCTCGCTCGTGCAGCTCATCGCGCGCCTGTACGATGCGACCGAGGGCGCCGTGCTCGTGGGCGGGCGCGATGTGCGCGACTACGACCTGGCTGCCCTGCGCGACGCCGTGGGCATTGTGCTGCAAAAGAACGTGCTGTTCACGGGCACCGTGCGCGAGAACCTGCAGTGGGGCGCGCCCGATGCCACCGACGAGGAGCTGCTGCGTGCCTGCCGTGCGGCGTGCGTGGACGAGTTCCTGGACCGCATCGGCGGGCTGGACGGCGAGCTGGGCCAGGGCGGCGCCGGTGTTTCGGGCGGGCAGAAGCAGCGCCTGTGCATTGCGCGCACGCTGCTCAAACATCCGCGCGTACTCATTTTTGACGACTCGACCAGCGCGGTCGATATGGCGACCGATGCCAGGATCCGCGAGCATATCGCGCAGATTCCCGATACGACCGTGATCATCATCGCCCAGCGTATCGCGAGCGTGATGGATGCCGACCGCATTGTCGTGCTGGACGACGGCCGTGTCCATGGCGTGGGCACGCATAAGGAGCTGCTGGCGGGTGACAACATCTACCAGGAGATTTACGCCTCGCAGATGGAGTTTGCGGGGGATGCGGGCGCAGATGCCCCGGCCCAAGAAGGAGGTGAGCGCCATGCCTAAGACTTCCGCTCAGGCACGTCCGGCCAATCTGCGCCGAACGCTTCGCCGCTTGCTCTCATACATGGGCCATGCCAAGTTCTCGCTGCTGGCGGTTGGTGTGCTGGCCTCTGTCGCCGCCATCGCGAGTCTTGCCGGCACCTATATGGTGCGCCCCATCGTCAACGGCCTGGCCGCGGGTGGGGAGGAGCTGCTTACCAAGCAGGTTCTCTTTACGGCCGTCATCTACGCCGCGGGCGTGCTCTCGGCCTTGGGTTACTCGCAGATTATGGTGCGCGCGGCCCAGCGCGTGGTGTCCGATATTCGCCGCGACTTGTTCGCGCACATCCAGACGCTGCCGCTCAGTTACTTTGACAGTACGCGCTCGGGCGACATCATGAGCTTTTTCACCAACGACGTCGACACGGTCTCCGAGGCACTCAACAACAGCTTTGCCAACGTGATTCAGGCGAGCATCCAGATGGTCGGTACCACGGCTATGCTCATCATCCTCAACTGGCAGCTCACGATTATCACGCTCGTGTGCGACGCGGCCATTGTGCTGTACGCGCGCTACTCGGGCATGCGTTCCAAGCGCTTCTTTGCTGCCCAGCAGGCATCGCTTGGCGACCTGGACGGATATATCGAAGAGATGGTCTCGGGCCAAAAGGTCATCAAAGTCTTTAATCACGAACAGGCCAACGTGGCTGGTTTTGACGTGCGCAACCAAGAACTGCGCCGCACCGGTGGCGCCGCGCAAGCCTACGCCAACTCGATGGTGCCCATGACCGTGGTGATCGGCTATGCCAACTACGCCATCGTCGCCGTGGCGGGCGGCATGCTCTGCATCAAGGGGCTCGCCGATGTAGGTGCGCTCGCGAGCTACCTGGTCTTTGTGCGTCAGGCCGCCATGCCCATCAACCAGTTTACGCAGCTGGGCAACTTTTTGCTCAACGCGCTGGCCGGTGCCGAGCGCCTGTTTGCCGCCATGGACCTTAAGCCCGAGGTTGACGAGGGCTGCGTGGAGCTGGTGCAGACGGGCGACGCCGCGTGGGCGTGGAAGATTCCCGAGGGCCAGGGCGTGGGCGCGTACGGGCATCTGCATGATGTGGCCTCGGTCGACGATGCGGGTCGCGCGGTGGCGGCCGACGGCACCGAGCTTGTCACTGGCCTCGTCCCGCTTGCCGGCGACGTGCGCTTCCATGCCGTGGACTTTTCCTACGTGCCGGGCACGCGCGTGCTCACGGACCTCAACTTGTTTGCCAAGCCGGGGCAAAAGATCGCCTTTGTGGGTTCGACGGGCGCCGGAAAGACGACCATCACCAACCTCATCAACCGCTTCTACGAGGTTGATGACGGCGAGATCACGTACGACGGCATCGATGTCAAGCACATCGCCAAGGCCAGCCTGCGCGGGTCGCTCGGCATTGTGCTGCAGGATACGCACCTGTTTAGCGGCACCATTGCGCAGAACATCCGCTTTGGCAAGCTCGACGCGACCGACGAGGAGGTGCGCGCCGCCGCCGAGGCCGCTTGCGCCGACTCGTTTATCCGCCGCTTGCCGCAAGGCTACGACACGCCGGTCACAGCCGATGGTGCCAACCTGTCACAGGGCCAACGCCAGCTGCTCGCCATCGCGCGCGTGGCCGTGGCCGATCCGCCGGTGCTCATCCTGGACGAGGCCACGAGTTCCATCGACACGCGCACCGAAAAGCTCATCGAGCGCGGCATGGACCGCATCATGCGCGGTCGCACCACGTTTATGATCGCGCACCGCCTGTCCACCGTCCGCGACGCCGACGCGATCATGGTCCTCGAGCACGGCCGCATCATCGAACGCGGCACCCACGAGGAGCTCCTGGCCCAGCACGGCGAGTACTGGCAGCTGGCACACGGCCTAAAGGAGCTGGATTAACCCGTTCGGGCACGGTGCTTTTGCTCTCCATGCTCCTCACCCCGCCTCAAACCGTCCCAACATTCGACGTTTTTTGCCAATATCGGGAAAAGCATCGAATGTTGGGACGGTTTTTCTGTCATCCGATCGGGTGGAATCGCTAACTTGCATGCGAAGGTGTTCGAATCCGCGGGCAGGGGAATAAGGTTGGTTATCCGACCCATTGGAGGGCTCATGGACCTGCCGATCGTCCTGTCCCATAAGACTGCCTGGCTG
>CABRFW010000084.1 GCA_902470265.1 uncultured Collinsella sp. | reverse complement strand
CCGCACAAAAAAAGGAGGCCTCCGCGGCGATGCGGAGGCCTCCTTTTTTTGTGCACGGTGTACTTTTGAGTGTGCAAGTGGGGAGTTGTTACTCCTCGACGATCTCGGTGATCGCGCCAGCGGGGCAAGCGTCCTGGCAAGCGCCACAGGCGACGCAGGAGTCCTCGTCAGCGACGGTAGCGACGTCCTGGAGCTCCAGAACGCCAGCGGGGCAGGAGTCGACGCAAACGCCACAAGCGATGCACTCGTCGGCATCAATTACGGGATGAGCCATGGTAGTTTCCTCTCTGTTGACCGACGCTACAGGCGATGCGCGCCGGTTTGATTCGGGCAAAAACATACCACGGGAGCGACCGTTTGCAATACCCTCTGACCGGCATCTTCATACCGTTCGCCGAGTATGCCAAGGTTTACTAAAAAACGTGCAGGTGGGGCCGTTGAGCTGCGTAAATGTTAGCTAAAGGTGACTCGTAATAATGAGCGATTGAGCGAACTTTTGGAAAGCGTGTCCCAGAATTGACGTCTAAAATGGGTCGCGCTTTCCTCGGGGTCGTCCCAAGACCGCTCCGTGTGGCTCCGACCCAAACCTCAGCCATCTCTACATAGATCTCAATAGATTTGCCCAGAACTCAAACAGTACGTCTACCTGCGCATTTGCGAACCTAAACTCTCGGCAATAAGAAATCTTATATGAATTGACTTAGATTTTGTATATTCCGGCCCATAAGGGGATACACTACATCCTGAAAGACAAGCCGAAGCGCCGCGCGAAAGACCGTCGAGGCGGCGCGAACGCACAAGAGAGAGGGAATTTCTAATGAGTAAGATTCTTGGTATCGACCTTGGTACTACTAACTCCGCTATGGCCGTTCTCGAGGGCGGTTCTCCGACCATTATCGTGAACGCCGAGGGCGACCGCACCACCCCGTCCGTCGTGGGCTTCCGTGCCGACGGCGACCGCGTCGTGGGTAAGGCCGCTAAGAACCAGGCTGTCACCAACCCCAAGAACACCGTGTTCTCCATCAAGCGCTTCATGGGCCGCAAGTACTCCGAGTGCACCTCCGAGATCAAGACCGTGCCGTACGAGGTCAAGGAGGGCCAGGGTGGCCGTGCCGTCGTCGACATCGAGGGCAAGGATTACACCGCCGAGCAGGTGAGCGCCATGACGCTCGCCAAGATGAAGGCCGACGCCGAGAAGTATCTGGGCGAGACCGTTACCGACGCCGTCATCACCGTCCCGGCCTACTTCAACGACGCCCAGCGTCAGGCCACCAAGGACGCCGGTAAGATCGCCGGCCTCAACGTCAAGCGTATCGTCAACGAGCCGACCGCTGCTGCTCTTGCCTATGGCCTGGACAAGCAGGGCACCGACCAGCGCATCCTGGTCTTCGACCTGGGCGGCGGCACCTTCGACGTCTCCATCCTCGACCTCGCCGACGGCGTGTTTGAGGTTCTGTCCACCTCGGGCGACAACCACCTGGGCGGCGATGACTGGGATCAGCGCGTCATCGACTGGATGGCCGATAAGTTCCAGCAGGAGAACGGTGTCGACCTGCGTCAGGACCCCATGGCCCTGCAGCGTCTGAAGGAGGCCGCCGAGAACGCCAAGAAGGAGCTCTCCGCCGCCCAGCAGACCACCATCAACCTGCCGTTCATTACCATGAACCAGTCCGGCCCGCTGCACCTCAACTACACGCTGACCCGCGCCGAGTTCGAGAAGATCACCCGCGACCTGCTCGAGCGCTGCAAGCAGCCTGTCACCAACGCCCTGCGCGACGCTAAGCTCAAGCTCTCCGATTTGACCGAGGTCATCCTCGTCGGCGGCTCCACCCGTATGCCCGCTGTCCAGGAGCTCGTCAAGACCATGACCGGCAAGCAGCCCAACATGTCCGTGAACCCCGACGAGGTCGTTGCCGACGGTGCTGCCGTCCAGGGCGGCGTGCTCACCGGCGACGTCGAGGGCATCCTGCTGCTCGACGTTACCCCGCTGTCGCTGGGCGTCGAGACCATGGGCGGCATCATGACCAAGATGATCGACCGCAACACCACGATCCCGACCTCCAAGACCGAGGTCTACTCCACCGCTGCCGACAACCAGACCAGCGTCGAGATCAACGTGCTCCAGGGCGAGCGCGAGCTTGCCCGCGACAACAAGTCGCTCGGTAAGTTCCAGCTGACCGGCATCCCGGCTGCCCGCCGCGGCGTGCCGCAGATCGAGGTCACCTTCGACATCGACGCCAACGGCATCGTCAAGGTCTCCGCTAAGGACAAGGGCACCGGCAAGGAGCAGCAGATCACCATTTCCGGCTCCACCGCTCTGTCCGACGACGAAGTCGATCGTATGGTCAAGGACGCCGAGGCTCATGCCGAGGAGGACAAGAAGCAGAAGGAAGAGGTCGAGGTCCGCAACCAGACCGACAGCCTGTGCTACTCCACCGAGCAGACCCTCAACGAGCTGGGCGACAAGGTTTCCGCCGACGTGAAGTCCAAGGCCGAGGCCGCTATCGCCGACGCCAAGAAGGCGCTCGAGGGCTCTGACGTCGAGGCCATCAAGGCCGCCGGCGAGTCCCTGCAGTCCGTGGCCTACGAGCTGGCCCAGGTTGTCTACGCCGACGCTCAGCAGCAGACCGACGGTGCCGCCGGCGCCCAGCCTGCCGACGATGACGTCGTCGACGCCGACTACGAGGTTGTGGACGACGAGGACAAGTAATCATGTCCGCCCGTAAAGCTCGCACGGAGGCGGCTGCCGCCGGCGCCGCCCCCGTTGACTCTGAGGAGAAGGACGTGAAGATTCCCGTAGAGGCCGCAGACGTTACCGAGGCCAACGAGGCCCCGGCCGCCGAGGCTGCCGAGAACCAAGTAGAGGATTCCAACAAGGAGGCGACGATGACCGAGGACGAGATGGTGGAAGCCGCTATCCGCGCCGGTGAGGAAGCCGCCGACAACGACTTTAAGCTCAAGTTCGAGCAGGCTCAGAAAGAGCTTGCCGACGTGCGCAACGAGCTCGATGCTGCGGCGGAGGCTCAGAAGGCCGCCGAGGACAAGGCAAAGGACGCCACCGAGCGTACCGCCCGTCTGCAGGCCGACTGGGAGAACTTCCGTCGCCGCACCGCCAATGAGCGTATCGCCGAGCGCGAGCGCGCGACCGAGAAGCTCGTCACCGCGCTGCTGCCGGTGGTCGACGATATCGAGCGTGCGATCGACCATGCCCGCAGCCAGGAGCTTGCCGACGACTTTAAGCAGTTCGTCGACGGTGTCGACGCGGTGCATGCCAAGCTGCTCGATGTGTTTGCGCACGAGGGCGTTGAGCCCATCGACCCCAAGGGCGAGGCGTTCGATCCGCTCGAGCATCAGGCCGTGGGTCGCGTCGAGGACGCATCGCAGTACGACGAGACCGTCAACGACGTGTACCAGAAGGGCTACCGCATGGCGGATCGCATCCTGCGTTCCGCGATGGTGACGGTGACCTACGGTGGCGAGAAGCGCCCCGCACCGGAGCCCGAAGCGGCGCCCGAGGATGCTGCGGCCGATACGGCCGAGAGCACCGAGGAGTAATTGAGAAGGGCCCCGGGGCAACACCCGGGGCCCTTTCTGGCCTAGTGCCATATGAAAGCATGAGCCGCCGCCCGCTGGGCGGCGGATGAAACAGGAGAGGAGCTACGATGGCTGCAGGCAAAACCTTCTATGACATCCTGGGCGTATCCAAGAGCGCCTCCGACAAAGAGATCAAGAGCGCGTTTCGCAAGCTCGCGCAAAAATATCACCCCGATGCCGGCGGCGACGAGGCCAAGTTCAAGGAGATCAGCGAGGCCTACGAGACGCTTTCGGACGAGAAGAAGCGCAAAGAGTACGACCAGATGCTCATGTTTGGCGGCATGCCGGGCGCGGGCGGCGCGTATGGCGGCGGCTATGGTGCCGGCGCGGGCGCCAGCGGCTGGGGCGATATCTTCGACAGCATCTTTAGCGGCAACGGCGCCTGGGGCAGCGATTGGGGCTCGGGCTTTGCCGGGGCTGCAGGCACTGCCGGTGCCGGCGCGGGTCGCAGCCGTTCGCGCAAGGGCGGCGACTTGTCGCTGACCGTCGATGTGACGGCCGAGGACGCGTTTCGCGGCGTGACGCACAAGGTCACTTACCGCATTCCCTCGACGGGCGAGCAGCAGACCATTACGGTCTCGGTCCCCGCGGGCGCGGTCGACGGCGGCAAGCTGCGCTACAAACGTCGCGGCGAGTATGGCGTTGCCGGCGGCGAGCGCGGCGACCTGGTCGTGACCACGCACGTGGAGGAGCATCCGCTGTTTAAGCGTAAAGGTGCCGACGTGACCATGGAGGTACCGGTCTCGGTCTATGAGGCGGCGCTCGGCTGCACGGTGGACGTGCCGACGCCCGGCGGTGCGACGGTTCGTCTGAAGGTGCCCGCGGGTACCCAGACGGGCAAGAAGTTCCGCTTTAAGGAGATGGGCGCGCCCGACGTTAAGCACCGTGGCCGTACGGGCGCGCTGCTCGTCGAGATCAAGGTGCAGGTTCCCACGAACCTGTCTGATGACGAGCGCGATGCCATGACCAAGCTGCGCGAGGCCGACACGCGCGACTACCGCGAGAAGGTCAACCGTTACAAGGCAACGTACTAGGGCGGTCGTGGCGCACGCCCGCGCCCGCGGGCTTATGATGGACGATAACGAGACGGAAAGGGGTCAGGTAGCATGGCCGAGGACAATAGGAATAAACCGCTGTACATGATCAGCGTGGCGGCCGAGTTGACCGGCATGCACCCGCAGACTCTGCGCGTCTACGAGTCCAAGGGCCTGGTGAACCCCCAGCGCTCGGGCGGCAACACGCGCCTGTATTCGCGTGCCGATATCGAGCGCTTGGAGCTCATCAACCAGCTGACCGACGAGGGCATCAACCTTGCCGGCGTGGTGCGCATTCTCGATATGAAGGAGCGTGCCGAGGAGCGCGAGCGCGAGAACGAAAAGCTCCGCGCCCGTGTGCGCCAGCTCGAGGACGAGCTGCACGAATACAAGATGCAGAAGAAGATTACCGCCCTGGCCCCGCGCGACGGCTCGGTCAACCCCGAACAGGTCATGCGCAAGCTGCTGGGCGCCGGCGGAGATCTGTAGTTACGCGGGTTTACCAACCCGCGTAACCAGTCGACGCTGCAAGCCCGCCAGAGCGGCAATCTGCCTTTCAACTTCGACGGCATGATCAAAAGATCAATGCCGCCTTGTTTCAAGGCACCTTGCTCGCTCTGACGGGCTTTCGCTGTCCGCGCCAAAATATCGGCGTTGCCATGGCCCGGATGCGGCACTTGGGAACGTTCCTCACTTTGGAAATACGGCCCGCTCGCTGTCCGTTCTCTGCCTGCGGCGTCGACTTGCTCCGGATGGGTAGTCATTGGGGACGTTCTTAAATGACTAGTTGAAAGGGACACACTTGCACCAAATCCGCCGGTCCTGCACCGGGCTCGTCCTTTGCTTTACTGAGATAAAGTGAACGCGCAGATTCGTAACCCACTCGCAACCGTCCTATGGCACGATATTGAACGAATGTATGCTATGCGCCCAAATCTCTTGGGCAGAGTGGGAGACAGTATGGTCAAGCTGTACGAGGACGGCATCTACCTGCGCGGCGGCAGCGAGGTTGTGCCTGCGGCCGAGGCTGCCGAGCGCGGTATTACGCAGACGCCCGAGGATGCCAAGCGTGGCACCATCGCGTATTCGATCCTTCAAGCACACAACACGTCTGGCGACCCCGAGGCGCTCAAGATTCGCTTCGACGCCATGGCGAGCCACGACATCACCTTTGTCGGCATTATCCAGACGGCGCGCGCTTCGGGCATGGAGCAGTTCCCGCTGCCCTACGTGCTCACCAACTGCCACAACTCGCTGTGCGCCGTGGGCGGCACCATCAACGAGGACGATCACGTCTTTGGCCTCTCGGCGGCCAAGAAGTACGGCGGCATTTTCGTCCCGCCGCACATCGCTGTCATCCACTCCTTTATGCGTGAGAACTTCGCCGGCTGCGGCAAGATGATCTTGGGCTCCGACTCGCACACCCGTTACGGCGCCTTGGGCACCATGGCCGTGGGCGAGGGCGGCGGCGAGCTGGCAAAGCAGCTGCTGCGCGATACCTACGACGTTGCCTATCCCGGCGTCGTGGCCATCTACCTCATGGGCGCCCCGCGCCCCGGCGTCGGCCCGCACGATGTGGCGCTCGCCATCATCCGTGCCGTTTTTGCCAAGGGCTACGTCAAGAACAAGGTCATGGAGTTTGTGGGCCCGGGCATCGCGAGCATGACGACCGATTACCGCAATGGCGTCGATGTCATGACCACCGAGACCACCTGCCTGTCGAGCATCTGGGCCACCGACGAGGACACGCACGCGTTTTTGACCATGCACGGCCGCGGCGACGACTACCGCGAGCTCAAGCCCGCCGATGTTGCCTACTACGACGGCTGCGTCGAGGTCGATCTGTCGAGCATCAAGCCCATGATCGCGCTGCCATTCCATCCTTCCAACGGCTTTGAGATCGACGAGCTCAACGAGAACCTCGAGGACATCCTGCGCGAGGTGGAGCTCGAGGCCGCCAAGATCGGCGAGGGCAAGACGCACTTTAGCCTGCTCGACAAGATCGTCGACGGCAAGCTGCACGTGCAGCAGGGTGTTATCGCCGGCTGCTCGGGCGGCAACTACGACTCCGTGGTCCAGGCTGCTCGCGTGCTCAAGGGCGCTAACACCGGCTGCGGCGAGTTCTCGCTGTCGGTCTATCCCACGAGCCAGCCCGTGGCACTCGAGCTTACACGCCGCGGCTACATCTACGACCTTATGGAGGCCGGCGCGATTGTGCGCACGGCATTCTGCGGCCCGTGCTTCGGCGCCGGCGACACGCCTGCCAACAACGGCCTTTCGATCCGCCACACCACGCGCAACTTCCCCAATCGCGAGGGTTCCAAGCCGGGCAACGGTCAGCTGAGCGCCGTGGCCCTGATGGACGCCCGCTCCATTGCGGCGACGGCTGCCA
>CABRFW010000083.1 GCA_902470265.1 uncultured Collinsella sp. | reverse complement strand
CCTTTACCGATCGCCGCCAGCTCAAGAAGGTCCCCAAGCTGGGACCCAAGGCATACCTCAACGCCGCGGGCTTTTTGCGCATCAGCGGCGGTAAGAACCCGCTCGACGCGACGAGCGTCCACCCCGAAAGCTACGAGGTGGCCACATCCGTCTTGGAGCGCGCCGGTGTGGCGGCCAGTGAACTCAGCCGTGGCGGCGTGCCCGATATCGAGCGCCGTCTGGGCAGCATCTCGGCGCTGGCAAGCGACCTGGACTGCGGCACCCTCACGCTCATCGACATTGTCAACGAGCTCAAGAAACCCGGCCGCGACCCGCGCGACGATGCGCCCGAGGTGGTCTTTAGCCGCACGGCACTTTCCATCGACGACCTGGAGCCCGGCATGGAGCTCAAGGGCACGGTGCGCAACGTTGTGGACTTTGGCGCCTTCGTCGACGTGGGCGTGCACCAGGACGGCCTCGTACACATCTCCAAACTGGCCAATCGCTTTGTCAAGCACCCGAGCGACGTGGTGCGCGTCGGCGACACGGTCAAGGTGTGGGTAGAAAAGGTCGATCGCGACCGCAAGAAGATCTCGCTCACCATGGTGCAGGGGAAGTAACAGAAGTGCGAGCCGCCGCCATCCATCGTTGAACCTGCAAGTTTTTCTCACCTGATGGGAAAAACTTGCAGGTTTTGCAAGTTTTTGTTACGCTCTGAGAAAAACTTGCAGATTGGACGAACGATGAACGGGCAGCCCGTAGCAAGGGATAACTACCTCAAGAAGCTGATCGCTTTTCGCGATTCAGATGTTATCAAGGTCGTCACCGGCATGCGGCGATGCGGCAAGTCAACGTTGCTCGACATGATGCGCTCCCATCTTGCCAAAGACGGCGTACCGACCGAATGCCTTCTCTCTTTTCGAATGGAATCATTCGAGCTCGAGGGAATTCGCGATTGGCGCGAGCTTTACCGTCATGTCGTCGAGCGGATGCCGTCGAGTGGGAAGTGCTATCTCTTCTTTGATGAGCTTCAAGAAGTTTTCAGCTGGGAGAAAGCCATCAACGCGCTTCGCGTCGACAAAGACTGCGACATCTACATTACGGGCTCGAATGCGTTTTTGCTCTCCAGCGAAATAGCGACCCTAATCTCAGGAAGATACGTCGAAATCAGAATGCACCCGCTATCTTTCTCCGAATACCTCGACTTCCTTGGCCCGACCGAAGTCACGAGCAGATATGCCGTCTTTGGGAGGGAAGAAATCACCCCGCTCGACGAGTTGCTCGACCGATACCTTCAATTTGGAGGTCTCCCCTATCTCGCGATTTCCGGTCTGCCCGAACGAGAGATGAAGGACTACATCTGGAGCACCTACCAGACCATTGTCGGTCGCGACATCTTGGCCCGTGAGGCCCGCCGAGGACGGAGGGCCGTAACGAGCAGAGACCTACTCGACAGAGTTTGCGCCTACCTGGCAGACAACATCTCAAACCCAACATCGATCAACAAGATCGTCGGCTCTTTGAACGAAAGCGGGACCAAAACTTCGCACGGCGCCATCGACACCTGCGTGTCGGCGCTCGAAGAAACCTATATCTTCTCCTATGCCCTCCGCTTTGACATCAAAGGGCGCGAGGTGCTCAAAACCGGAGGAAAATACTATATCGAGGACCTTGGACTCCGCGCCTACCTCGACGGTTATCGCGGCAGCGATAGCGGACGCGCCCTCGAAAACGCCGTGTATAACCGCCTCGTCATCGATGGATATCGGGTTTTCACGGGACACATGCGAAATGCCGAGATTGATTTTATCGCCATCGGCGACGGGGCGGACCGCAAGTTTATCCAAGTCACGGACACCATTGATGAGGAAGCCACGCGCAATCGCGAACTGCGCCCCTTCGAGCTGAAATCGCTCGAGAAGGTTGCCGCCGGTTACGAGAAGATCCTCGTCGTCCGTCACGGCGATCACCCTACGGACATAGACGGCATCAGAATCGTTTCGGCTGTCGATTTTCTGCTTGGGCGCTTCTAGCATCGATGTCACCCATCGCGACGATTCGTTCATCGAAGACGGAATCGCTTGACCGATTATTCGAACCTGTCCCATACGACCGTCGCCCCACGGCATGGGCAAATATACCGCTGGAGGCGCTCGATAGGCCACGTCCTGCCGAGCGCCTCTCCTTCTAAAGCGATCTGGCCGAAACTCCGAAGCGCGAAACGTCGTTCCTCTGAGCCCCACCAACAAAAATCGAGTTATGCGGCCTCGCTGGGCCACGATGACACCCCTCAAAGCGCCAAACGCAACAAATTGACGCTAGATATTCCACAAACGTCCCGTATCGGCACCCACAGAGGTACGATACGGGACGTTTTTCAGCCGCATTGCGATCTTGACAGCAATCAGAGGCCGAATAACTCGATTTTTGTTGGTGGGGCCTATTAAAGGCGCGGACTACGGCAGGATATGGAAGCCGAGCGAGGCGATGTCCTTGGCAAAGCCGCGGACGGTGTCGAGCGAGACCTCGTACGGGTCGCGGCCGATGTTCTTGCGCTTGGCCAGGATGCTGTTGGGCACCGTGATGATCTGGCAGCCGCAGGCCTCCGCCTGGTAGATATTGATGAGCTCGCGCGTGGACGCCCACAGAACCTCGCAGTTGGGCTTGGCGGCGGCCTTCTCGACCGACTCCGTCATAAACGGAATGGGGTCGACGCCGGTATCGGCGATACGGCCGGCAAAGAGCGAGATGATGGACGGCGTCTCGGCGTCGACGGCCTCGACCATCTCATCAACCTGCGTAGGCGTAAAGATGGTGGTGACGTTGACCTTGATGCCGTCGGCCGAAAGCTTGCGCACCAACTCGGCGGTGGACTCGCCCTTGGTGGTCACGCACGGAATCTTGACGTAGACGTTCTCGGCCCAGGTAGCGATCTCGCGCGCCTCGACCTCCATGGTCTCGACGTCATCGGCAAAGACCTCAAACGAGACGGACACATCGGTGATGTGGGTCAGGACCTCCTTGGCAAACGCGCGGTAGTCCGTCACGCCGCCCTTCTTCATAAGGGACGGGTTGGTCGTGAAACCCTGAACGTTGCCGTTCTCGTACATGTCGAGCATGCCCTCGAGGTTTGCACCGTCAGCGAACACCTTGATTGCCATCTGCCTGATTCCTTTCGTTAGCATACGGCCGATAAACTGCTAAACACTTTACCTACGTTTATCAAGGCGTGAGCTGCGGTTTTTTATCTTCTCGGCGAACGGTATAAACACCTCAGTGTTTGGATTGATAAATCGATTGCGCATGCAAAAGCGAAGAGTCGCAGTTTGAGCAAACGTCAGAACGCGGGATTCATTAGATGAGGCCGAAATGCTGCATCGCTGTGACGGTACCGTCGTGTGCGACATCGTCGGTCACGTAGTCGGCGACCGCCTTGACCTCGGGCATAGCGTTGCCCATGGCCACGGCTGTCTCGACAGCGGCGAGCATACCCAGATCGTTGCCGGAATCACCAAAGCCAAAGGTGCGCGCATTTCCCTCGCGGCCCAGATACGCCAGCGCTCGCGCCACGCCCACACCCTTGTCGATGCCCTTGGGGCTCAGCTCGCGATTCTGGCCACCGGTGTTGCACAGCTCAAACTCGCAATCGATAAAGCCGTCATCGTTGGCTACGCGAGCCAAACTGGGCACATTGAGGCATACCTTGCCCACGCGCAGACGGCCGTCGACGCGCATTTCCTCGGTGCTGTGCACCACAGAAGTGCCGATCAGAGACGACCGCTCAACACCCGCGGGTTCCAGGGCAAAAGTAGCCACGTTGGTCTCGAAAAAGGCCTCAATCCCTGCCGCTGCCATACGGCGCGCGAGCTCCTCGATAACGTCCTCGCCAAAGCAGTCCTCGTGTACCACGCGTCCCTCGACCTCGAGCGTCGCTCCCGCCATGGCAACGACACCCGCAGGCTCCAAAGCACGCAGGCCATCGGCAATCAGCCACAAGGGACGACCCGTGCAGATAAATGCCTTGTGCCCTGCGTCGCGCAGACGATGAAACGCCTCGACGACCGCCTGCGAGGGGTGAACCGCCGAAAAGTCCTTGTCGGTCATGTTGTCGGGATCGAACGACGTCAGCGTGCCGTCCACGTCAAAAAAGAGCACGGCGGAATCGGGGCACGCATCAATCATATGGGTTCCTTTCGGGGGCGAGAGTAAACGAAGTATCCATCATATAATGGAGCGACGCAACCAGAGAGGTCACCCATGGAATTTTACGCAAGCTGCCCCGAGGGCTTTGAGTCCGCACTCGCCGATGAGCTTAAACGCCTCGGGCTTTCGCATGTTCGCCGGCTGAAGGGCCGCGCTACATTTGAGGGCGAGCTCGAAGAAGGCTACCGCGCCTGCCTGTGGTCACGCCTGGCGAGCCGTGTGTTCGTGGTACTCGGGCGCTTTGAGGCGCAGGATGCCGATGAACTGTACGACAGCGTTTACGACATCGCCTGGGAGACCATCATCCGCCCCGGTGCCACCATCGCCATCACCGCCCGCGGCGTGACCGAGCAGCTGCGCAACACGCACTTCTCGGCCCTGCGCGCCAAGGACGCATTGTGCGACCGCTTGGCCGAAACCACGGGCCGTCGCGCCGATGTCGACGCCGCCGATCCCGATGTTCACCTGCTGCTTTCGCTGCGTCAGCGCCGCGCGAGCATCAGCCTGGACCTTTCGGGCGACCCGCTGTTCAAGCGCCTACCGCCCGCGGCGACCCGTGCCGGCGAGGGCGCGCACGTGTTGCGCCCCGACTACGCCGCCCTGGTGCTGGCGCAGGTCGGCTGGACCGCACTGTGCGAGCGCGAGTTGACGGCTGACGATTACGAGAACGAAGCCCTTCCCACGCTGATCGATGCCTCGTGCGCCGGCGGCGGCCTGCTGCTGGAGGCCGTGAACATTCTGACCGACCGCGCCCCGGGCGCCGTACGCGAGCGCTGGGGCTTTGAGGGCTGGCAGCTGCACGACGCCGCTCTGTGGGAGCAGCTGCTTGCCGAGGCACGCGAGCGCGAGGCGGCAGCACGCGAGCGCCGGGCACGCATCGTTGCCGTGGATGTTGACCCCGCCGCCCGCAAGACCGCTGAGCGCATGGTCAAGTGTGCCGGCTACAAGCGCTTTGTCGATTTTTGTGCCGCCAAGTCCGCCACCGTACTGGACCACGTGGGCGCCGTCGCCGGTGCCGCCGTGGTCGCGGATACGACCGAGACACCACTTTCGCTCATGCACGACGCCATGACGCTGGTCGGCGAGCTGCGCCGCGCGCCCGAGCTCGCTTCGGCACCGGTCGCCGCACTCACCCGCGATGGCCTTATGGCCCGCGCGCTCCATGCCGAGCCCGCGCGCTCCATCGCCGTTATGCCCAATAACGAGGAGGCGGCTATTGAGGTTTGGCCTTCGCTCGACCACGCCGCCGCAGCGTTTGAGGCTGCGACCAGTGCGGATGCCGAGGCCGAGGTTGCGGATGCCAACGAAGCCAACGACGAAGCTGCCGCTTCCTCCATGCCCGAACCTACCGCCACGCTCGACCTGGGCGACGGCAAGCCGCTGCCCGTGCTCATCCCCGAGTCCGAGCAGTTCGCCAACCGCCTGCGCAAGAATGCCCGTCTGCGCCGCAAGTGGGCCAAGCGCGAGGGCGTGAGCTGCTACCGCGTCTACGATGCCGACCTACCCGACTACTCCGCCGCCATCGATCTGTACGAGGGCTGCCCGCAGACGCCGGGCCGCTGGCTCGTCATCGCCGAATACGCCGCGCCTAAGACCATCGACCCCGCACTGGCCCAGGCCCGTATGCTCGACATCTTGGCCATCGCGCCACGCATCCTGGATGTTCCCGCCGAGCACGTGCACGCCAAGGCCCGCATGCGTTCGCGCGGCGGCTCGCAGTACGGCAAGCAGGGCGCCGGCAAGGGCGGCTCGGGCGAGCACGCCAATATCGCACGCCGTCGTCTGCCGCTCATCGAAGAGGGCGGCCTCACCTTTGCCGTCAACTTTGACGACTATCTGGATGTGGGCATCTTCCTGGATCACCGCGTCACCCGCAACCTGGTGCGTGAGCACGCCAAGCAGGCGCGCCGCTTCCTCAACCTGTTCGCCTACACCGGAACCGCCACCTGCTATGCGGCCGATGGCGGCGTCGAGGAAACCGTGACGGTCGACCTCTCCAACACCTACCTGGACTGGGCCGAGCGCAACATGCGCCAGAACAGCTTTGTGGGCCCGCAGCATCACTTTGTGCGCGACGACGTGCTCGCCTGGATTCGCGACCAGCGCCAGACGCGCAACCGCTGGGACCTGATCTTTGTCGATCCGCCCACGTTCTCAAACTCGTCCAAGATGGGCCGTCGCACCTGGGATGTCCAACGCGACCATGTCGAGCTTTTGGCCGGCGTATCGCGCCTGCTCGCACAGGGTGGACATGCCATCTTTAGCTGCAACCTGCGTGGCTTCCGTCCCGAGACACGCAAGCTCGCGCGCGCGGGCGTGGTGCTGGAGGACATTACGGCGCAGACCATCCCCGAGGACTTCGCACGCAACCAGAAGGTGCACCATTGCTATATCGTGCGCCGCCTGCCCATCGAGGACGCCATGGCCGAAGTCGGCTTTAGCGCCGAGGAAATTGCCGAGCGAACCGAGGAGCTGCGTAACCCCGAGGCCCGCAAGCCTCGCGCGGCAGCACCCGCGCACGCGCAGGCCGGCGACCGAGGGCCGCACGGCAACGGCAAGCCCTCTCCTGCCGGCAAGCCCAAAAAGAAGAAGTTCTACGCCAGCAAGCCCAAGGGCAAATAACAAAGTTGCGGTGGAATACGGACTGTTTTGCCTGGAATTAGGCAAAGTTAGACCGTATTTCACCGCAACTCATAGTGGGATGGTGGCCGGCGATCTAGCCTTGGGTGACCAATCGGTAACCGATACCCACATGCGTCTGGATATAGCGCGGGTGCGCGGGGTCGGACTCGATCTTCTTGCGCAGCGTGCCCATAAAGACACGCAGGCTCGCCAGGTCGCTCTTAGTTGCCGTGCCCCAAATCTCGTGCAGGATAAACTGGTGCGT
>CABRFW010000082.1 GCA_902470265.1 uncultured Collinsella sp. | reverse complement strand
GCGCAGGTCACGGTTGCATCGGGTGTGTTTGAGCGTGCTGCCGCGGTGGCATCTGATCTCAATGCGCAGCTTATCGCCACAGCTGCCACGCGCCCTGGAAGCTGCCTTGAGATTGGTGCCGGTCGTGGCACCAAGACCTATGTGATGATGTGCCAGGCCAAGCGTGCGGGCTATGAGCGTCAGCATACGGCGCTCGATCTGCATGATCGCAAATGCGATCTGAATCTCGCTCGCCTGCACAAGGCCGGTATTCAGGGCGTTCGTACGGTTTCGGGTGATGCCTGCGAGCTTGATGAAGTACTGACGTCGTTTGATGCCATGCTTGGCAAGCCGTTTAAGTTCGATACGGTCTTTATCGATGCGCCGTGCTCTGGCACCGGCACCATGCGTCGTCATCCCGAGATCCCGTGGCGCCTAACTGAGAATGACGTTACGACCGAGTTGCCCAAACTGCAGTTGATGATGCTCAAGGAAGCAGCCGCACGCGTGGCTGCCGGCGGTGAACTTATCTATGCCACCTGCTCGGTTTTTGATGAAGAGAACACGCGGGTCGTGGATGCTTTCCTGGCCTCTCCCGAGGGCGCCGGCTTTACCGTGGCACCGCTCTCCGAATCTCAGATTCTGCAGCTTCCCGATTTCGCGCAGGCCAAGAAGCTTGTCGCCGTGCGCCAGAACGATCGAGGCCTCTTCCAAAGCGTGCCGGTAAACGCCGATTCCTACGACGGCCACTTCTGTGCCAGACTGGTCCACAAGTAACGACTAAGTTGCGGTGAAATAGGGATTGAATAGCGGCTTCTGCCCACCAAACAGTCCTTATTTCACCGCAACTCATAGAGCCACCTTTAGCGCAAAGAATTAGCCCCGCGATCGGTGTCGGTCGCGGGGCTGTTTGGTTCCTAGTGGCTATGCGGGCAGTTGGCGCAGCAGCCGCTGGTAGCGCTGGTGCTGGAGCCGCCGCTTCGCTGGTCGGTGTTGTAGAAACCGCTACCCTCAAATTTAATGCCGCTGGCCGAGAACGTCTTGGCCGCCGGGGCACCGCAGCTGGGGCACACGACCTCGGGAGTCTCGGACATGGGATGCTCAACCTCAAACACGTTGCCGCAGCTCGAGCACTTGTAATCGTAGCGCGCCATAATACTTCCTTTTCAGCACAAAGCGGGCAGATTACTCTGCCCGCAAAAATTCAAACGTCTGTAACTGTACCCTATATCGGGGGTTTTATCACGCTTCGCCCCAGAATCTATGGTTGTTGCGCAAGAGCTGTGCGGTTTTGTTTTCGGCGGCTGCAATGTCCGCCTCGTCAGCCTGCCAGGTCCAGTTGCCCGTGGCAACGCCCGGAACGTTCATGCGCGCGTCGTCGCCAAGCCCCAGGATATCCTGCAGCGGCATCATCACCAGGGGAGCGTCGCTCGCCAGCGCGTCGCTCATCAGCTTGGCCGCCACCTCAACACCGCTCGGTTCATCGCCGCCCGCAAAGGTACGGGTGCACCAACCGGCCAGCGTCGACGTATCGTGCGTCGAGGTGTACAGAATCTTGCCGGGCGTGGGATGCACACCGCAGCGAACGTCGTAATCGCTAAACTCCAGCACGTCCATGCCGGGGAAGCCGCAGGTCGAAGCCATGGCGCGAACACCGGGCGTCAAATAGCCCAGGTCCTCGGCGATAAAGTTGAGCGGACCCAGTTCGTCATAGGCGGTCTGGAACAGGTCCTTGCCCGGGCCCGCCAGCCAGCGGCCGTCGGCGCATGCCTTGCCCGCGGGAATGCTGTAATAGCTGTGGAATCCCAGGAAGTGATCCAGACGCACGCGGTCGTAGAGCGAGAACGCGCGGCGCAGACGATCCATCCACCAACTATAGCCGTTCTGCTTCATGTGATCCCAGCGGAACGTCGGGTTGCCCCACACCTGGCCCTCGGGCGCAAAGATGTCGGGCGGCGCGCCGGAAATCTCGATTGCCTTGCCGGTATCGGACAGCCAGAAGTTCTCGGGCTCGCTCCACGCATCCGCCGAATCGTCGGACACGTACATAGGAATATCCCCGATAACCTCGATGCCCTTCTTGTGCGCATAGTTCATGAGCTCGCACCAAGCCAGGTCAAAGCGGTACTGCATGTACGCCTGAAGCTCGGCCTCGTTGTGGAAGCGCTTGTCGTCGATCAGATGCTCGCTGTAGCGCGCGACATCTGTCGGCCAATCATGGCGCGACTCGCCCCCAAAGTACTTCTTAACGGCCATGTAGACGCAGTATTTCTCGAGCCAATCGGCATTGCGATGCTTAAACGCGGTGTACAGCGGATCGGCATCCTCGCCTCCGCGGGCCTTCCAGGTCTCAAAGTCGGCTGCCAGCTCCTCGTGGCTCTCGGGAAGGAGGTCGATATTGCCTGCAAAGGCCGAAGGACCGGCGTAAGGGGAGCGGAAGAAGTCCGTGGGGTTGACGGGGAGAACCTGCCAGTAGCGCATGCCCATGGCGGCCAGATGGTCGATAAAGCGACGCGTGGGCGCGCCGATCGTACCGGGCTTGTCGTCGTCGGTCGGCACCGATGTGATATGGCACACAACGCCCGCACCGTGATCGAGCGGCTCCTGCAGGCGCTGTTCGGCATGGTGATAGATGATCGACGAGCCCAGCGGATATAGATCGAGTGTGACCGTGCCGTTGTGGATCTCGCACTCGTGACCGCTAATCACATCGCTCGCGCATTCGCCGAGCGCCGGAATCGTCACGCGGTGTGAATTGCGCAGGCTGCGGTTGATGATAACCGTCGCGGACTCGCCATCCTTGCCCGTACGGTTGTAGGCCAGCACCTCGTCATTGAGCGCGAAGGCCTTGATTTCACCGTCGATCATAAACGGCAGCGCGCGGCGCACAGCAGATGCGTTCTTGACGATCGCGAACGTATCGAAGTCGTGCAGGTCTTCCTTGGTCGGCATGGTGCGGCGATTGCCCGGATCGGTGAGTCCCTCCAAGCCGTATTCGTCACCGTAATAGATTGAGGGAACGCCCGGGAACGTCATCTGCATGAGCGTCGCGAGCCAAAAACGGCTCTTGGCCAGGCCCATCGCGTTCTCGTCCAGACGCCATTTGCTGCGCTCGCACTCGGGCAGCTGCGACTCGTCGGGGCCGCCGCCGAGCACCGAGATAATGCGCGGTCGGTCGTGGCTCGAAAGCAGATTAAGCGCGCAAGACAGGGCCTCACGCGGATAGTTCTCGCGTAGGGTCTCGATATCCTCGGCTGCCTGGTAGGCGTTTTTGTAGCCCATCAAAAAGCCGATGACCATGTCGCGGAAGGGGTAATCCATGGCCGAGTCGAGCTCGGAGCCTTGCAGATAGCGACGCAGATGGCCGTAGCTGATCTTGTTGGAGGCGTCTTCCCATACCTCGCCGAGCAGCAGCGCGTCGGGCTTCTCGGCGAGCACGGCCTTCTTGATCTCGGTCAGGAAATCGTCCGAAAGCTCGTCGGCCACGTCTAGGCGCCAGCCATGAGCGCCGGCACGTAGCCATTTTCGGATCACGCCATCCTTGCCCAGGAGCCGCTCGCGTACCAGTTCGGAGCTCTCATTGATGGCGGGCATATTGCCCACGCCCCACCAGCAGTCGTACGAGCCGTCCTCGTGGAAATAAAACGCATCACGCCACGGCGAATCCTCGCTCTGCCACGCGCCCACGCCGGGGTAGTTGCCGTAGCGGTTGAAGTAGATCGAATCGTCGCCCGTGTGGTTGAACACACCGTCCAGAATGATGGAAATGCCTAGCTTCTCGGCCGCCTCGCACAGCTCGGTAAAGTCCTGCTCGGTGCCCAGAATCGGATCGATCTTGGTGTAATCGGCGGTGTCGTAGCGGTGGTTACTCGCGGCTTCAAAAATGGGGTTGAGGTAGATGGCCGTAAAGCCCAGCTCGGCGATGCGGGGCAGGTCATTCTGGATGCCCTTGAGCGAGCCGCCGTAAAAGTCCCAGGTCTTGATGGATCCGTCTTCGGCGCGCTCGTACACAGGCGGCTCGTTCCAGTCCTCGACCATGCGGCGCTGAATGCCCTTACGCGGTTTTTCGACCTCGGCCAGCGTGCGCTCGCGCCAGTGCTCGTCGCGGGCATAGCGATCGGGGAAGATCTGGTAGACCATACCGCGCTCGTACCAGGTGGGACGGTTCTCACGGTGTTTGTAGACGGTGACCTGGAATGACGGCACCTCAGCGTAGTCGTAGGTTACGCCTTCGCCGCCGGTGCGGCCCTGTGGTGCGCCCAGACGAACCTCGGGCTGGCCCTCAATATTGCAGATAAAGCTGTACCAAATAAGACAGGGCTCGGTGCACTCAAGCTCTGCGGTAAATATGCCGTCGCCCTCGTGCGTCATGGGATATCGAGATTCACCGATCTCATCGACCCAGGTGCGCAGCGTAAGCGTTGCCTGCGCGGGATCGGCGTCCTCCAGAATCACGGAGAGCGAAAGGGTTGTTCCTGTGGTCACAGCGCCAAACGGAGTGCGAAACTGCGGCAGACGGCTGTTGTGTATCAATCTCATAGTACGGTCCAGTTCAATAGAATCACGGCCTGCTGGCCATGGGCTTTACGCACAGGATGTAAGTATATCTGTTGTACACAGGCTGTATAAACAACATCCGTTTACCATCGGCGAACGGTTGTCCTAGAAAATCGTTTTACCAACTACCTACAGAGAAGGGGCGCCCGGTTGGAGCGCCCCTTGCATGGGGTTTGATTAGGTTTTGAATCGTCTTTGGGCTAGCGGCGCTTGCGGGTGGCCGTGGCCTTGCGGACGGACGTCTTCTTGGACGGGGCCTTTTTCTCTGCCGGAGCGGCGGGGGAGACCGGAGTCTCCTTGGCGGGCTCGGGCTTGGCCGTAGCCTTCGGTGCGGCCTTGACCTTAGCGGCCTTCGGCGCCGGCTTGGCCTTTACCTCGGCCTTGGCCTCTGCCTTGGGGGCAGCAGCTTTGGTCGTGGTCTTCTTGGCCGTCGTCGTTGCGCGCTTACGCGCGGTGGTCTTGGCGGCCGGCTTTGCCTCGGCAGTTGCCTCGGCCTTGGGCTCGGCGCCCGCCTCCTCGACCTTGACGGCGGGCTTTGCGGCACTCTTCGGGGTAGCCTTGGCCGCAGCGGCCTTGGTCGTAGTCGTCGACTTCGTTGCCGTTGTCTTCTTGGCAGCGGTCTTTGCCGGAGCACTGGCGGCCGGCTTGGCCTCGGCGACATCGGCCTTTACCTCGGGAGCAGCCTCGGCTTCGGCGGCCTTCTTGGCAGCGGCGGTCGTGCGCTTGCACGTGGTCGTTGTCTTGGCAGCGTTGGTCTTTGTTGCCGCCGCCTTGGTCGTCGTAACCTTCTTGGCGGTCGTCTTGCGGGCCGCGGCCTTCTTAGCTGCGGGCTTTGCAGCAGGCTTGACCTCGGCCTCTGCCTCAGGAGCAACTTCAGCCTTCACCTCAGGCTCAGCCTTTGCGGTCTCAGCCTCAACCGGCTTCTCCTCGGCCTTGGGCTCCTCAGCGGACGCCGGCTCAGCAACAGCCTCAGGCTCGTCGACAACAGCCGCCGGTCTCTCAATCTCCGGATGCATAAAGAAATACAGGTCCAGATACTTGTCTGCCGAGCGCGTCCAGCTAAAGTCCTGGCTCATGGCCTGCGTGACCAGCTGGTTCCAGGCATCGCGGTTGTCCCAGAACAGACGCGCCGCGCGGAACACCGCATCGCCCATCTCGTCGCCGTTAAAGTTGCTAAACGAGAAGCCCGTGCCCTCGCCGGTAAACTCGTTGTACGGGATCACAGTGTCCTTCAGACCACCGGTCTCGCGCACGATGGGCAGGGTACCGTAGCGCATGGCGATGATCTGCGACAGGCCACAGGGCTCAAACTTCGAAGGCATCAGGAACATGTCGGCGGCAGCGTACATGCGCTGCGACAGCGCCGGATCGAACTCGATGCGCGCGGCCATGGTGCCGGGGTACTTGTCCTGGAAGTAGCGCAGGCCGTCCTCGTAGTCGCGGTCGCCGGTGCCCAGCACCGCCACCTGCACGCCGCCGGACAGGATGCGGTCGAGCGCGTACATGACCAGGTCCATGCCCTTCTGGCGCGTCAAGCGCGTGACCATGACCATAAGCGGACGGTCGTCACGCACCTCGAGCCCCAGCTCTTCCTGCAGCTTGGCCTTGCACACGGCCTTGCCGGAACGGTCTTCGACCGTGTAGTTGGCGGTAATGCGCTTGTCGGTCGCCGGATCAAAGCCCGCGACGTCGATGCCATTCAAAATGCCCTGCAGCGCGTAGGAGCGCTCCCGCAGCACGCCGTCCAGGCCCTCGCCAAATTCGGGCGTCTGGATCTCGTCGGCATAGGTAGGGCTCACCGTGGTGATGGCGTCGGCATAGCGCAGGGCGCCCAGCATGTAGTTGATGCTACAGGCGTCGCAACGCAGCTGCGAGGCGGCCGCCGGAATGTGCGCCACACCCAGGATGTCCTCCATCACGGTGTCGCTAAACTGGCCCTGGAACGCCACGTTGTGAATCGAGAACACGGTCTTGACGCGGTCATACAGCGGCAGGCCCTGGTAGAACTCGCGCAAGAACACGGGTGCCAGTGCCGTCTGCCAGTCGTTACAGTGCAGGATGTCGCACTCAAAACCGGCCGGCAGGTGCTGCAGGCTTTCGGTAATGGCCTTGGAGAAGAACGCAAAGCGCTCACCGTCGTCAAAGAAGCCGTACGGATAGTCGCGCGCAAAGTAGCGCTCGTTGTCGATGAACATATAGGTGACGCCGTCGTGCTCGAGCTTCTCGAGTCCGCAGTACTCATTGCGCCAGCCCAGGCTCACGTAAAAGTCGGAGAAGTGCTCCATCTGCGCCTTGTACTCGTCCTTGATGGTGGCGTACTTGGGCACCATCACGATGACTTCGGCGCCGGCGCGTACAAGCGCCGCGGGCAGCGAGCCCGCCACGTCGCCCAGGCCACCGGTCTTTACAAACGGTGCGCACTCGGCCGAGGCAAACACGATCTGCATCTTTTTGCTGGAATCAGCCATATTGTCTCCCATGTTGCAATTCGAGAATAGCCGCCTGGCGCTAACCGGGCGGCTATTCTACATGTTACGAGCGATGTTGCGGTG
>CABRFW010000081.1 GCA_902470265.1 uncultured Collinsella sp. | reverse complement strand
ACGATCCGGCTACCGTGCCGGCACACAGCACATCGTAGGAAGGATTGAACTTGAATTCATTAGCTGAGAGCTAAGGCTGCGGTAAACGGCCAATGCAGTTATCCAAACGTTGAGCAAACGCACTTTGCGCAACCGTCTGCTGGCAGCGCATCAACCCACCGTGACGGATTCCCCGGTAAAGACACTGATCATCAACAGGACAAAGAACACCAGGTAGCTGACACTCAGCGAGTACGCAATAATCAGGAAGACGACCCAGCCGACATTGGTTTTACCGTCGGCACGGCGTTGCTCGCGATTACGGCAAAGCCAAATCGTCACGCCAATGGCCACAATCAGCAACACGAGTGCCGCTGCCGCCAACCCGGCAAGCGCAAACATCATGCCAATGCTCAGCACAACAACCGGGAGCAGTAGCAAACCGCACCCGCAACCACCCGGACTATATACGGCAGGTTGCCAACGTCGCTTCATCGTCACTCCATCACAAGCAGTCGTTTGTAGACATCGAGGCCTTTGAGCAGGATTTGCTCGTCAAAGAGCATGGTATCGGTATGCAGGGCGCTCGTGGCATAGGCGGGGCAGCCGTCCGAATCGTTCGGATTGCCTTGGCCGGCGGGCACGCCCGTACCCAGCAAGAAGAAAACGCCCGGCAGATGGCGCTGGTAGAAGGCGAAGTCCTCGGCAATCAACAGCGGCTCGTCCACAAGCTGCAGCTCGGGCAAGGCCGGAGCAATGTGGGCGAACAGCTCGGGGTCGTTATCGACCGGCGGATAACCCTCGGCAAAGTCGAGATCGTACGTGCAGCCCGTTGCGGTGCATGCCTCGTCAAGCACACGGCGCACGCCCTCGCGCGCGCGGTCGAACATATCGTCCGTAAACACGCGCAGGCTACCGGCGACATGGGCCTCCCCCGCCACCGCGTTGCAGACGGTGCCTGCCTGCAGCAGACCAAACTTGCCGATGCAGGGCTCGTCGGCACCCAGCTCGTCCATCAGCTCGCGCTCGGCAACCAAGAACTTGGCCGCCGCCAGTGCGGCATCGTGGGATTCCTCGACCGGAACGCCATAGGTCTTGGCGATATGGATACTCGCGCCATGGATATGAATGTGCGTCTCGCTCGAGCGCGCCAGCAGCGGACCGGAACAGCTCGCCAACGTGCCGGCGGGCAGATCGGGCCACACATGGAAGCCGAAGATACGATCGGCCCCGGAACGCTCAAACACGCCGCTCTCGCATACCGTCTTAGCGCCACCGGTCGTCTCCTCGGCCGGCTGGAACACAAAGAGCACGTTACGCTTGATGGCGCCCGGCTGCTCACGAATCGTACGGTCGACAAAAGTCGCCGCCGCGAGCGCCATGGCCATGTGGCCGTCGTGACCGCACGCATGCATCTTGCCGGGCTGCGTCGAGGAGAAGGCCACGCCCGTTGCTTCCACGATGGGCAGGGCGTCCATATCGGCGCGAATCGCCGTGGCGTGCGTAGCGCCCACACCGGCATCGAAGAAGGCACAGACGCAGCTCGGACACGGATGGGTCACCTCGCAGGCAAGCGGAGCGAGCGCGCCCTCGATATAGGCGATAGTCTGCGGAAGATCGAAATCGAGCTCCGGAATGCGATGCAGGTCGCGACGATAACGACGGAGTTCTTGGAGCTCGGTCATGGGGATTCCTTTCATGGGACAACTAGTTGTCCCCTATTGTGACGCAGGATTGTGGCGCCCTTGTTTCTAGCATCATGCTGCATTTTTTAAACGTTATATACGAATACTCTTGTTTGGTAAAGTGCAACGTGGTAGGGTCTTTACCACTTGATAGAGGCGCGGGCACGAAGATCCGCGGGCGAGTCGGCAGACTTTGACCCCGCGGGGAGGCGAAACCCGCCGAACTGGGTTTTTCGGGCACGAACAACCTGGTGGGCCTGTGGGAAACACCCACAAGACTGTCTGCAGCAATGCGGGAGCGCTATCCGGACATTGGGTCCACGCTATGCGGATTCGATGCGCCGATGGCGCCGTCTGGATAGCGAGGTTTACGGGACATGGCACTGACCCCCAACGAGGCATATGCGGCAAAGCGGCCGTTTGTGGACAAGGAGACGCTCGAACACATCGTCGAGCAGTTCCCCACGCCGTTTCATCTATACGACGAGGCGGGCATCCGTCGCAACATGCAAGAAGTACGTGACGCCTTTGCGTGGAATCCGGGATTTAAGGAGTACTTTGCCGTCAAGGCCAATCCCAACCCGGCGCTTATCTCCATTCTCAACGAATACGGCTGCGGTTGCGACTGCTCGAGCTATACCGAGCTCATGATCGCCCGCTCGCTGGGCATCACCGGCCATGACATCATGTTCTCATCCAACGACACGCCGGCGGCGGACTTTGAGCTTGCCGATAAGCTGGGCGCCATCGTCAACTTCGACGACATCAGCCACATCGAGTTCTACGAGCGCGTCGCAGGCCCCATCCCCAAGACGGTCAGCTGCCGCTTTAACCCGGGCGGCCTGTTCCAGCTCTCCAACGGCATCATGGACAACCCGGGCGATTCCAAATACGGCATGACCACCGATCAACTCTTTGAGGCCTTCCGCGCTCTCAAGGCCAAAGGTGCCGAAAATTTTGGTATCCATGCCTTCCTTGCCAGCAACACCGTCACCAACGACTACTACCCCAAGCTCGCACGCATCCTCTTTGAGCTTGCCGTGCGTCTGGAGCGCGAGACGGGCGCGCATGTCGCCTTTATCAACCTGTCCGGCGGTGTGGGCATCCCCTACCTGCCCGAGCAGCAGGCGAACGACATCCACGCTATTGGCGAGGGCGTACACGCAGCCTACGACGAGATTCTGGTTCCCGCCGGCATGGGCGATGTGGCGATATGCACCGAGATGGGCCGCTTTATGATGGGCCCCTACGGATGCCTGGTCACCAAGGCCATCCACGAAAAGCAGATTTACAAGGACTACATCGGCGTTGACGCAAGCGCCGTCGACCTCATTCGCCCCGCCATGTATGGCGCTTACCACCACATCACGGTGATGGGTCAGCCGGGTGGCGCCGACAAGACCGCAGCCCCCGTCACGAACACGTATGACATCACGGGCAACCTGTGCGAGAACAACGACAAGTTCGCCATCGACCGCGAACTGCCGCAGATCGACATGGGCGACCTGCTCGTGATCCACGACACCGGCGCGCATGGCTACTCCATGGGCTACAACTACAACGGTCGCCTGCGCTCCGCCGAGGTACTGCTGCGCCCCGACGGCTCGGCAGACCTCATTCGCCGCGCCGAGCGCCCGGGAGACTACTTTGCCACGCTCGACGTGCTGCCGTGCGGCCGCGAGCTGCTGGCCAAGTCGCGCGCCGAAAGTGCCCGCCGTCGCGCCCAGGACGAGCGCCTGGCCGTCGCCGCCCAGTGGAACAAACGCATTCAGATTGCAGAAGCGAAGGAGAAGAATATGGATGTCCGCAACCTCGAGGGCTCGATTGTCGCCCTCGTTACGCCTTACAAGAAGGACGGCAGTGTCGACTTCGATGCACTCGAGCGCCTGGTCAATTTCCATCTGCAAAACGGCACCGATGCCATTCTCGCCCTAGGCACCACGGGCGAAAGCGCCACGATGACCGACGACGAGGACAACTCCGTTGTCGCCGCCATCGTTAAGCAGGTAGCCGGCCGCATCCCCGTCATCGCCGGCTCGGGCTCCAACTCCACGCAGACCATGCTCACCAAGTCGCTCACCTACCAGGGCTTGGGAGCCGACGGCCTGCTGCTCATTACCCCCTACTACAACAAGTCCAACGAAGAGGGTATCTACCAGCACTTTAAGACCGTTGCCGATGCCGTTGACATCCCCTGCATCCTGTACAACATCCCCGGCCGCTGCGGCTGCGGCATCAGCGAGCGCAACGTGGAGCGCCTGGCTGCACACCCCAACATCATGGGCATCAAGGAAGCCTCGGGCAACGTCGCCTTCGCTGCCAAGATCGCGCACCTGCTGTCCGACGACTTCCGTATGTACTCGGGCGAGGACGCGCTCACCGTGCCGCTCATGAGCCTGGGCGCCTCGGGCACCATCAGCGTTTGGGCTGACGTGCAGCCGCAGCTCGTCCACGACATGTGCCGCGCCTATCTGGACGGTGACGTAACGCGCGCCCGCGATATCCAGATTGCCGGCCAGCCGCTCATCAACGCCCTCTTTAGCGAGGTCAACCCCATTCCCGTCAAGGAGGCGCTCGCACAGATGGGTATGATCGAGGCAAACTACCGCATGCCGCTGTGCCCCATGGCCGACGACACGCGCACCGCACTTACCGATGCTCTGAAGGGAGCTGGTCTGGTTGATTAAGACCGTCATTATGGGAACGGGCCGTATGGGCTCGCTCATCCGCACTACCGCCGAGGGTATCGCCGATGCCTCCGGCCAGCCCGTATTCGATATCGTGGCGCAGATTGGCTTTGATTTGAGCGAGCTCGAGAGTGCGCCCGCTGCCGATGTGATAATCGACTTCTCCAACGTCGCGACGTTCGATGCCGTCGTCGCCTATGTCGAGCGCACGGGGGCTGCCCTGGTCTCGGGCACCACGGGATACACGCCCGAGCAGATGGACCGTCTGCGCGAGCTGGGCCAGAATGCCCGCGTCATGCACTCCGGCAACTACTCTATCGGCATCGCTGCGCTTCGCCATCTGGTGGCGCAGGCCACGCGCGAGCTGCCTGGCTTTGATTGCGAGATCGTCGAGACACACCACAACCAAAAGGTCGACGCCCCCAGCGGTACGGCAAAACTGCTGCTCGATGCCATCGTCGAGGCTGAACCCGAGACCGGATACCATCCTGTCTATGGCCGTGAGGGGATGTGCGGCGCCCGCGACCCCAAGGAGATCGGCATGCACTCGCTGCGCGGCGGCACCGTCGCCGGTGTGCACGAGGTGAGCTTCTTTGGGCAGGACGAAGAAGTCACGCTCACGCACCGCGCCACGAGCCGCCAGATCTTCGTCAACGGCGCTCTGGCCGCCGCACAGAAGCTCGTCGGGCGCGAGCCCGGCTTTTACACGTTCGACCAGGTCATGTTTGCCTAACCAGGCATCAATCGGATTCACCCAAAGGAGAGACAGCATATGAGCAACGCAGCCGAGATGGATGCACAGGAGATTATCAACTACATTGCCACCGCGCCCAAGAAGACGCCCGTCAAGCTGTATGTGCGCGAGAAGCCCGGCATGGAGGTCCAATGGGGCAACGCGCGCGTCTACGGCGATTGCCGCGGCAAGACCGTCTTTGGCGACTGGGATGAGCTCAAGGCCGTCCTCGATGCCAATGCCGACTCCATCGATTACTACGATATCGAGAACGACTGCCGCAACTCCGCCGTGCCCATGCTCGACCTCAAGGGCATTAACGCCCGTATCGAGCCGGGTGCGATCATCCGCGACCGCGTTGAGATTGGCGAGCGCGCCGTCATTATGATGGGCGCCATTATCAACATCGGCTCCGTCATCGGCGAGGGCTCCATGATCGACATGGGTGCCGTGCTGGGCGGCCGCGCTACCGTGGGCAAGAACTGCCATATCGGCGCCGGCACCGTGCTGGCAGGCGTCGTGGAGCCCGCGAGCGCTACGCCTGTCATCATCGAGGATGACGTTATGATCGGCGCCAACGCCGTGGTTCTGGAGGGCGTGCGCGTGGGCAAGGGTGCCGTTGTCGCCGCCGGCGCCGTATGCGTGGAGGACGTCCCTGCCGGCGCCGTCGTTGCCGGCGTCCCCGCCCGCGTCATCAAGATGCGCGATGAAAAGACCGACAGCAAGACCGGCCTCGAGGAAGGCCTGCGTCAACTGTAGGGTTACGCGGTTTTACCAAACCGCGTAACGGGTCGACGCTGCAAACGCCCCTAGACGGCAATCTGACGTTCAATCGTCGGGCATGACCAGAAGGTCAATGCCCTCCTCTTTCACGTCACCTTGCTCGCCTAGGGGCGTTTTCGCTGACTCATGCTCAACTTGCGGAGTAATTCATCCACGAGCAAGAAGGCCGAAGCCCCAAAGGACTTCGGCCTTCTTCATCTCAGTCAGAAATCGCATCAGAATCCATTGACTCAAACTCCATGAGCTCCTCAGGAGTTAAGGCGTCCTCAAACGGAATGAACTCGTGCGGACCGTTCTTGATTCGATCCGCCGCGATGCGATTAATCTCAAGTTCGCGTAGACACTGCAGCGCGCCGTACATTTCCTCATAGGCAGCATAGTCGATAATCACGGTATCTATCGATTCTCGATGCTTCCGATGTTCTTGAGCTCGATGGAGATGAGGCCGTTGGGCTCGTTGACGAACTCGATATACTCGGAGTTCGAGCCCATCTCGGCCGGGAAGCTGATCTCGATACCCGTATCGGTTCGAATCTTATGATTGCGCACGGCCGCACGCTCGACCTGTTTACGCTCCACGGGCACGCGCTCGGGCACCTTTTCCTCGGTCAATGCCGCACGAACGCTCTCTTTGATGACCGGCTCGTCCTCAAAGACCTCGTCGACGATATCCCAAGGCGGCAGTTCCTCGTCGTCTTCGACCTTCTCGGCAACAGCGGCTTTGACCTTGGCGAGCGCCACGGCCGTATTGGCGCCGTGCTCCTCGGCAACCTCCTCGACCACGCGCGTCACGGTGTCGATAATCTCCTTGCCCGACACGCCCGTATCGCACTGCAGCAGGCCGTCAGGAATAAGCATGCGGTCCTCGCCGGCGATCTTGCGCTTTTTGTCCACGTAGCCGATCTCCATGGTGCTCGCGCGCACGATGGCGTAGCTCGGCACCTTTTGGGAAGGATTCGGCAGGATAGCGTAATGGCGTGCGATATCGTTGCGCACCTCGCCCTCCTCGCGGCCTACCTCGTGCATAAAGGCCTGCTTGGAACCCAACAGCATGACGGCAAACCAGCGTGTGTCCTCGTCATCGTCAAAGTCGGCAACGAGGACATCGGTGGACTCGGCCTTTTCGGCCTTGGTAAGCTCCGAGGAGATAAACTCCGCAATCTGCTGCGACAGGTCCACGAATTCGCGCTCGCCAAAGAAATAGCCCTTGAGCTCGCCGCCGAATGCGGAGTTCTCGGCAAACGTGG
>CABRFW010000080.1 GCA_902470265.1 uncultured Collinsella sp. | reverse complement strand
GCGATCTGCTTTGCCGTCGTGACGCAGATCAGCCTGCCCACGGCCGAGGTCGCAACGCCTGCGCTCGCTATTAGCTTCGCTCACTTCTTTGTGGGCCTCACCTGCATCATCTCGCAGCGCAACATCATGAAGCAGATCTTTGGATACTGCCTTATGGAAAACGGCAGCCATGTGACGCTCGCGCTTTTGGCCCCCACCGCTCCCGAGATCATCGAGATCGGTATCGCCACCGACGCCATCTTTGCCGTCATCATCATGTCCATCGTCGTGCGTCGCATTTGGGACGACTCCCACTCGCTCGATGCGCGCGACCTGTCCGAGCTGAGGGGGTAGTCCATGGAAACGTTGATTCTCGCCCTGCTCGCGACTCCTTTGGTGTTCTCGCTGGTCATGGCGTTTTTGCCCAAGAACGCGTCCTATAACGTGTTTGCCGGTCTCAACCTGGTCTCCGTCGCAGCCGTCCTGGTGCTGTCGATTGTGACGGCCGGTGACGTCCTTATGAGCGGCGACACCGCGAGCGCTCTTGGCCTGTGGTTCCACCTCGATTCGCTGGGCGCCATCTTTGTGCTGCTCATCGGCTTTATCGGTTTTCTTACGGGGCTGTTCTCGCTGCCCTATGTAAAGGCCGATATCGAGGAGGGCTCCATGCCCGCCGAACGCGCCAAGCAGTATTTTGCGCTGTTTAGCCTGTTTGTGTTCACCATGCTGCTCGCGTGCCTGTCCAACAACATGATCCTCACGTGGGCCGCCGTGGAGGCAACCACGCTTTCCACTGTGTTCCTGGTGGGTATCTACAAGAACAAGACGGCCCTCGAGGCTTCTTGGAAGTATGCGATGGTCTGCACCGCCGGCGTGGCCTTTGGCCTGTTCGGTACGCTGCTGATCTACGCCAACGCCGCCGACGTGATTCCCAACGCCCACGAGGCCGCATTCCTGTCGTGCGTGCTGCCGTATGCCAACCAGTTCGACCCGACGCTCATGCGCCTCGCCTTTGCGTTTGTCGTGATCGGCTTTGGCACCAAGGCCGGCCTGTTCCCCATGCATACTTGGCTGCCCGATGCCCACTCCCAGGCTCCGAGCCCTGTCTCGGCCCTGCTCTCGGGCGTGCTGCTTAAGTGCGCCATGCTCGTGATCATGCGCTTCTACGGCTTTACTATCCAGGCCGTGGGCGCCGAGTATCCGCAACTTTTGCTGCTGATCGTCGGCACGCTGTCCATTTTGGTGGCGGCGCTTTCGATGTTTCGCCAGGACGACCTCAAGCGCCGCTTTGCGTACTCGTCTGTGGAGAACGTGGGCGTTATCGCCCTGTGCCTGGGTATCGGTGGCCCGCTGGGTATCGCCGCGGCCCTGCTGCACTGCGTGTTCCACGGCTTTACCAAGACGCTTGCCTTCTGCGTGTCCGGCAACATCCAGCACGCCTTTGGCACGCGTAGCCTGGCCAAGATCCAGGGCGTCGTCGAGGTTGCCCCCGCAACCGCCGCGCTCGCCGTCCTGGCGCTGCTCGGCCTTGGTGCCTTCCCGCCCTTTGGCATGTTTATCTCCGAGTTCCTGACTTTTGTCGCCGGTGTTACCGCCGGTCCCATGTGGCTGGTCGTCGTGGTCGCCCTCGGTCTTACCGTGGCCATCTCCGCGCTCACCCGTATCGCACTCAAGTCGGTATTCGGCCATGCGCCCCAGGGCATGGGCAAGCATGAGGCCCCGGCGCTCATGCTTATCCCCGAAATCATCCTGGCTGTCATGATCCTGTGGTTTGGCATCGCCACCCCGCTGCCTCTCGTGCACGGTGTGGAGACCGCGACTGGCATCGTGCTCGAGCAGAGCACCGAGGAACTTCACGCGACGCCGATGTACCGCGCTGTGTTCGGTACCGAGACCGCTCAGAGCGAGGTGGAGTAACGAATGATTGAAACTGAGAACAAGGTGTATGCCCGTCGCTGCGAGAGCCATGTCGAGGCCCTGCGCCGCGCCGTTCCGGGCTGCATCGAGAAGGTCGAGTGGCAGTGCGAGGACCAGCTGACGATCACCGTCAAGCAGGACAAGCTGCCTGAGGCCGTCCACTACCTGTATTACGAGCGCTACGGCTGGATTCCCGTGATCATCGGCAACGACGAGCGCAGTCTGTGCGGCCGTTACGCCGTGTATTACGTCATCTCCATGGAGGGGGAGGACCCCGGCTGGGTGACCGTGCGCACCGAGGTCGATCCCGCCAAGATGACGTTCCCGTCCGTGACGCCGTTCGTCCCCGCCTGCGTGTGGGGCGAGCGCGAGCTGCGCGACATGTTCGGCCTGATCCCCGAGGGTCTGCCCGACCGTCGTCGCCTGGTGCTGCCCGACGATTGGCCCAGCGGTCTGTACCCGCTGCGCAAGGACTCCATGGACTACCGTTTCCGTCCCGCTCCCGCGAGCGACATGGAAAACTACGAGTTCTTGGCCGACACCAAGGGCAAGGAGACCACGCTCGTCCCCATGGGCCCGCTGCACATTACCTCCGACGAGCCCGGCCACTTCCGCCTGTTCGTCGAGGGCGAGACGATCGTTGACGCCGACTACCGTCTGTTCTACGTGCACCGCGGCATGGAGAAGGTTGCCGAGACGCGCCTGAACTATGACGCCGTGACGTTCCTCGCCGACCGTATCTGCGGCATCTGCGGCTGCGCTCACTCGGTGGCCTACGCCGAGGCCGTCGAGCGCGCCCAGGGCATTCATGTCCCGCCGCGCGCCCAGTACATCCGCGCTATCATGCTCGAGGTCGAGCGCCTGCACTCGCATCTGCTCAACATTGGCCTGGCGTCGCACTACACGGGCTTCGACTCCGGCTTCCAGCAGTTCTTCCGCGTCCGCGAGAAGTCCATGGACCTGGCCGAGAAGCTCTCCGGTCACCGTAAGACCTACGGCCTCAACGTGATCGGCGGCGTGCGTCGCGACATTTTGGCCGAGCAGAAGCTCTCCACGCTCACGACCATCCACCAGCTGCGCTCCGAGGTTCAGGAGCTCGTCGACGTCTTACTCTCCACGCCCAACTTCATTGAGCGTACGAGCGGTATCGGCATCTTGGACCGCAAGATCGCACGCGACTTCTCGCCGGTCGGCCCGCTCATGCGCGGTTCGGGCTATGCCCGCGACGTGCGCTTTGATCATCCCTTCGACGGCTATGCCGATCCGGATGTCCAAAAGATGCACGCCGCTACGGCCGACACCTGCGATGCCTTCGGCCGTACCGCCGTGCGCATCCAGGAGGTCTACGATTCGATCGACATGATCGAGACCATGCTCGAGAACTGCCCGTCGGGTCCCATCCTCACCACGGATTGGGAGTACACCCCGCACAAGTACGCCATCGGTGCCACCGAGGCGCCGCGCGGCGAGGACGTGCATTGGGCCATGCTCGGCAACAACCAGAAGTGCTACCGCTGGCGCGCCAAGGCCGCCACGTACAGCAACTGGCCGGTCCTGCGCTACATGTTCCGCGGCAACACCGTGGGCGACGCGGCGCTGATCGTCGGCTCGCTCGACCCGTGCTACTCCTGCACCGACCGCGTGACGGTGACCGATGTCGCCGCCAAGCGCGACCACGTGCTCGATAAGGAGCAGTTCGAGAACGTCTGGCGCGACAAGTCGCCGCTTGCGGGCGAGGGCACCATGGCCGCTCCGCTCGATGAGGAGGCGCTCTAATATGCTGAAGCTTTGGAAGGTTAACGCCAAGGCCGGCGACGCGACGGTCAAGTACCCGTTTGCGCCGTTCCCCACCAACAAGGACATGCGCGGCAAGCCCGAGCACAATGCCGAGCTCTGCATCGCCTGCGGTGCCTGCGGCGTGGCGTGCCCGGCCGATGCCATTCGCATGGACACCGACCTTGCGGCCGATACCATTACCTGGTCGATCGACTACGGCCGCTGCATCTTCTGCGGCCGCTGCGAGGAGGCCTGCCCCATGGAGGCCATCAAGCTCACCGAGGAGTTTGAGCTGGCCGTCATGAGCAAGGACGACCTCACCAGCAAGAGCGTCTACACGCTCGAGCACTGCTCGCGTTGCGGCAAGCCGTTTGCCCCGCATAAGGAGATCGACTACGCCAAGCGCCTGCTGCAAAAGACCGGCGGCATGGAGGCCATCCAGGCCGCCCGTACCGTCGGTATGTGCCAGGAGTGCAAGCGCGAGCTCGACGCCCTGCGCGCCGCATCGGCCGTAAAGACCGGCAACGCGCACGGCATGGCTGCCAACGAGACGCTTGCGTCCGGTGAGCCTCAGGGCCCCGGCATGGAGTATCTGGGCGGCCACGGCGTGAACCCGGAGTATATCGACCGCGAGCTCAACCCCGATGCGCCCGAGATTCCCGCCGGTCCGGCGCCGGTCGAGGGCATCATCATGGATTTTGATACGAAGGAGGAGTAACCATGGCCGAACCCACGCTTTTGCCCGAGCGGCTTCAGTACCGCCCGACCAAGATCGAGCTCGACGAGAGCATCGAGAAGGCCAAGGCGACCCTTCTTAAGAAGATCAAGCGCTCGGTGTACGTCTACCGTGTTGACTGCGGCGGCTGCAACGGCTGCGAGATTGAGATCTTCGGTTCCATCACGCCCGTCTTCGACGTCGAGCGCTTTGGCATCAAGGTCGTGCCCTCGCCCCGTCACGCCGATGTGCTGCTGTACACCGGCGCCGTGACGCGTGCCATGCGCATGCCGGCCCTGCGCGCCTTTGAGGCTGCACCCGATCCCAAGATCGTGGTGTCCTATGGCGCGTGCGGCTGCACCGGCGGCATCTTCTACGACAACTACTGCGTCTGGGGCGGCACGGACAAGATTCTGCCGGTCGATGTCTACATCCCCGGCTGCCCGCCCAGCCCCGCGCAGACCATCTACGGCTTTGCCATGGCGCTCGGTCTGCTGGACCAAAAGCTCCATGCCGAGACCACGGTGGAGGCCGCCGGCGAGCAGGCCGATATCCTGCACCCTGGCGTGCCGTACAAGCTGCGCGTTGCCATCGAGCGCGAGGCTCGCGCCATGAGCGGCTACCGTTATGGCCGCGATTTGGCCAATGAGTTTATGGATACGCTCGAGGGTGCACCCAAGGGCGATATCCGCGGTGCCATGGCGCTGCTCATCGACAAGCAGGAAGATCCGCGCCGCGTTGAGGTCTACTCGGCGCTGCAGGATCTGGTGCTGGCCGGAGGTCGCTAGATGGAACTCACGGACCGCTCTGGTTACTTTGCGGGTCCCGGCATGCTCGGCGGCTCCTTTGGCGATGCCTCGCGCGCAAGCGACGAGGCCGCCGAGGGCGTCGCCGACCCCTGCCTGGGCCATGCGCCCGACCAGGTGGTCTTCTATGAGCTCACGCGCAAGTTTGTGGAGACCGAGGAAGACGTTCCCCAGGAGGCCTGCGACGTGCTGTACTACACGCTCGCCGTGGGCCACCACACCGGCGTGCTCGACTGCTTTGAGCCGCGCCTGTCGGTGCCGGTGGATGTCTTCTATTCGCTCGTCGACGCGCTGCCGGAGGGGGAGGCCAAGACCAAGTTCGAGGCCATCCGCTCCTTTGGCGAGTGCCAGCTCGACAAGGCGGCGGTGCCGTCGCTGCTCGAGGCCTGCGACACGCTGCTCGACGAGCGCGGTTTTCGCGGCTCGGCCAAGGCCGGCATCTCGGTGTTCGACGACGACTTTGGCCTGCATGCCCAGCAGGTCGCGTTTCTGATGAAGTTCCGCGATCTGGTTGAGCGCGTGCGCGATGTGTCGGGCGTGTACCTGACGGGAAGGTTGCAGTAATGGGTCGCGTTGTGGATGGACGTGTGAACGGCGCCCCGTTTGCGGGTATCGTGCTCACGGCAGGAAGCGTGCTGCGTGCCGACGATGCCGCCGGCCCCGTGCTCTCCAAAAAGATGGAGGACGCGCCCATTGCCGGTTGGTACACCATCGACGGTGGCCAAACGCCCGAGGACGACATCATCGAGGTCAAGCGCGAGCGTCCGCCTCGTCTGGTCTTGGTCGATGCCGCCGACATGGCGCTGCCCGTCGGGTCTATCCGCCTGCTCGATAAGCGCGATGTGGCCCGCAAGTCGATGTTCACCACGCATTCGCTCCCTTTGTCGATTCTGATCGAGGAAATCGAGCAATCGTGCGAAGATATCGTCTTCATAGGGATTCAGCCGGGCGATACGGAGTTTTACAACCCTATGTCCCCGGAGGTCTTTGACGCCGTCGACGCCGTGTACGACGCCGTGGCCGCCAACGACTTTTCCCACTTTGTCCGCTTGGGACAAGAGCAATAGGAGCGCTTGTCCCTGCTGATTAGGAAAGAAGTGATTGACATGGCAGATTCCAAGGCAGAATATCCCGCTCCCGATTGCCTGGCGCCCGCCGCGATCGAGGCCAAGACCGAGGCCGCCGGCGTGACCAAGGCCAACCTGCCGGTCGCAAAGGCCTTTCTGTTGGCAATGTTCGCCGGCGCGTTTATCGCCTTCGGCGGTCTGTTCTTTACCGTGTTTTTGAGCGATAGCACGCTGGGCTGGGGCGCCCAGCGCGTCGTGGGCGGCCTGTGCTTTTGCCTGGGCCTGGTGCTGGTACTGGTGTGTGGCGCCGAGTTGTTCACCGGCAACTCACTTATGGTCTGCGCGCTCAAGAGCAAAAAGATCACCCTGGTCCAGATGCTCAAGGCTTGGGTCGTCGTATGGGTCGGTAACTTTGTCGGTGCTCTGTTCATCGTCTTTTTGGTGTACATGGCCGGCATTTACAAGCTCAACGGCGAGGCGGTCGCCAATTCCATGGTGAGCGTCGCCGCCGGCAAGGTGACGATCGACTGGGTGACGATCTTCTTCCGCGGCATCCTGTGCAACATCTTTGTGTGCCTGGCCGTGTGGATCGGTACTGCGGGCAAGACCGTGGTCGATAAGGTTGTGGGCATTTTGCTGCCCATCGCCGCCTTTGTGGCCTGCGGTTTTGAGCACTGCGTTGCCAACATGTACTTTTTGCCCATGGGTGCCGTGATGCACGCGTGCGGCTATGGTGCCGACGTCGCCGGCGCCGATGCGCTCAACGCTGCGGGCATTGCGTTTAACTTGTCCGCCGCCACGCTGGGCAACATCGTGGGCGGCGCGGTCCTGATCGCGCTCGGCTACTGGTTTATCTACGCCAAGAAGTCCGAGGCGTAA
>CABRFW010000079.1 GCA_902470265.1 uncultured Collinsella sp. | reverse complement strand
GGGGAAACGGGCCTCTTTTGTTTCTGGGGTTGTGGATTGGCGGAGACAATAACCGTTGGCCGCTATTTTGAGTTCTTGAGGCGGCGTGTGGCTGTGGCGGTTATTCCGAGTCCCGTGGCGGCGATTCCTGCTAGTGCGATTGCGCTTGGCGCTGTGTCGCCTGTGTTTACGAGCTTGTCGGCGGTCGTAGTTGCTTGCTTGCCGCTGCTCGTGTTCGCCTGCTTGGTGGAGCTCGATGGAGCGCCCTTGCCGGTCGCGGACGAGCCGGTGGGCTGTGTCGTCTCGGCCGGTTGTGCCGAGCTGGAGGGAGGCGTTGTCTCGGTCGGTTGCGTTATCTCGGGCGAGGCGGCCTTGTCTGCCGCGGCTTTTGCCTCTTCGTATGCCTTGCAGGCGTCGTCATAGGCCGCTTGCGCCTTTTCCAAATCGTCGGTGAGCGCATTTCGCTTGGCTATGCTTTCGTCGACGCTGGCTTTGGCTTCCTCCGCCGCACTCTCGAAATACTGAACGTGTCCTTTCTGACTTTCGAGGCGGCTTCGGTAGTGGGCAAGCTCATATTCGCAAGAACGTTCTCGCGAATCTGCCATCATGATCTCCGAACGCAACTGTTGAGCAGCTGCGTAATCTCCGTTGTCGTATGCCTCTTTTAATTTTGCCTGAAGCTCGATTACCCGGTTGTGGGCCTCATCGTATTTGGCTTGGGCCGCATCGACGTCCGCTTGCATGGCGGGAAGGGGTTCCCTCCGTTTGGCGGCTTCTGCCAACATCATGTCGTGGAGCTCTTGAGAAGCGGCAATGTCAGCATCGATTACCGCGATTTTCTCGGGACTTGCGGCCTCTTTTGCGGCTTCGAGGTTTTTGAGCGCTTCCTGCATGGCTGCATACGCTTTGTCTTTTTCGGTGGCCGCGGTTTCGCTCGAGTTCGCGGCCGCTGTCTGCAAGGCGACTGCATCGGTGGGGGAGCTGATTTCTGCCGCGATCGCCGTTGCGGGGGCGATTCCCGCGGCAAGTGCCACGGAAAGGGCGATGCCCATGGTTGCTCGTCTTGCTCTTCTTGCGAGAATGTCGTTCATCTCGGCACCTCATTTCAAGGGTCGGAGGCTATTTGGAGTACTTGATGCGGTGCGTGGCTGCGGCGGTTATTCCGAGTCCCATGGCGGCGATTTCTGCGAGCGCGATTGCGCTTGGCGTTGTGTCGCCTGTGTTTGCGAGCTTGCCGGCGGTCGCATTCGCTTGCTTGCCGTTGCTTGTGTTCGCTTGCTTGGCGGAGCTCGGTGCGGCGTCTTTGCCGGTCGCGGCCGAGCCGGCGGGCTGTGCCGTCTCGGCCGGTTGCGCCGAGTCGGAGGGAGGCGTTGTCTCGGTGGGTTTCGTTATCTCGGGCGAGGTGGCCTTGTCTGCCGCGGCTTTTGCCTCTTCGTATGCCTTGCAGGCGTCGTCATAAGCCGTTTGCGCTTTTTTCAAATTGTCGAGGAGCGCATCTCGCCAGGCTATGAACTGGTCGATATGGGCTTTATATTTCTCTGCAGAACGTTCACAGTCATTAACTCGTCCTTCCTGACTTTTGAGGCGGCGCTGGAACTCGTCAAGCTCCGTTTCACAATGATCTACATACGCTTTTGCCCCTACGATCTCACTGTGCAACTGCTTTATTTGCTGTTTAACAGTTTCGACAAACTCCTCGTAGCCGAGTGCTTCGAGTGTCTTAAGCATCTCAAATTTCTTGTCTAATTCTGCCTGGAGCTCGCTTACCCGGTTGATGGCCCCGTCGTATTTGGCTTGGGCTGCATCGATGTCCGCTTGCATGGTGGGAAGGAGTTCCCTCTCTTCGGCGGCTTGCGCCGCCATCTTGTCGCGGAGCTCTTGAAAACGGGCAATGTCATCATTGAATCTCGCAAGTTTCTCGGGACTTGCGGCGTCTTTTGCGGCTTCGAGGTTTTTGAGCGCTTCCTGCATGGCTGCATACGCTCTTTCTTTTGCGGCGGCCGCGTCTTCTGTCTGCGGGGTGCCCGAATTGCCGCTGGTGGCGCTCGTCTGCGAAACGGCCGCACCGGTGGGGGAGCTGGTTTCTGCCGCGATCGCCGCTACGGGGGCGATTCCCGCGACAAGTGCCGCGGAAAGGGCGATGCCCACAGTTGCTCGTCTTGCTCTTCTTGCGAGAATGTCGTTCATCTCGGCACCTCATTTCAAGGGTCGGCGACTAACTTGGTAGCACTAATGTAAGTATACCAAGCGGTCGACCCGACACTGGCTGGGTGTGCGCGTGCTTTTCCGCTTCTTTGGAAACCGAATCCCGTTAGAAATGACGAGTTGTTTACGCTTCTTTTGGGGTGGCGGTACTATCATGGTTCGAATTGAATGTGGATGATGATAGGGAGCGCCTATACATGATTGAGCTGCTCAGGCGTTTTGGTGGTAAGTTTCGCCGGTATATGGTGATTGGCCCTGCGTGTAAGCTGATCGAAGTGATCTTTGACCTGCTGACGCCGCTGGTGATTGCCCAGATGATCGATAAGGGAATTGGGGCGCACGACGTGAACGCCGTTATCCACTACGGTATGCTACTTGCCGCCATGGCTGTGATCGGCATCTCGTTTACGCTCGTCTGCCAAAAGATGGCGGCGCTCACCTCGCAGGGCATGGGCACCGACATTCGTGGCGCGCTCTACCAGCATATCAACAAGCTGAGCTATGCCGAACTCGACCGTTTTGGCACGCCGTCGCTCATCACGCGTATCACCAACGACGTCAACCAGGTGCAGCTCGCTGTGGCGCTGGGCGTGCGCATGCTCATCCGCTGGCCCTTCCTGGCGGTGGGCTCCATGTGCGCGGCCCTTGCCATCGACCTTAAGCTCGGCATCATCTTTTTGATCTGCACGCCCGCTATAGGCCTGGTGTTTTGGTTTGTCATGGCGCGCTGTATCCCGTACTACAGGCAGCTGCAGGCAAAGCTCGACCGCATTGCGCTTATCTGCCGCGAGGGCCTTTCGGGCGCCCGCGTGGTCCGCGCCTTTGTTCGCGAGGACCACGAGCGCGAGCGCTTTGCCCAAGCTGCCGATGACCAGGCCAATACTGCCATCGCGGTGGGCAAGCTCTCGTCGATCCTTAACCCCGTCACGTTTCTTGTGATGAACCTGGGCGTGTGCGCCATCCTGTGGGTGGGCGGCATACAGGTCAACGTGGGCGAGCTTACGCAGGGCCAGGTCATGGCGTTTGTGAACTACATGACCCAGACCCTCACCTCCATCGTGTACGTCGCCAACCTGGTCGTGGTCTTTACCAAGGCGAGCGCCAGCGCGTCGCGTATCAACGAGGTGCTCAATTGCGTGCCGAGTATCACCGACGAGGGCAACGAGCCGGTCGCCCTGCCCGAGCCGAGCGAACTGGCGGGTGGCGCTGTTCCGGTCCCTGCGTTGAGCTTTGACCATGCGAGCTTTTCGTTTGGCGTGGGCGCGGCAAATGCCATGAGCGATGTGACGCTGGAGCTGCCGCTGGGCAAAACGCTCGGCATCATCGGCGGCACGGGCAGCGGCAAGTCCACGCTCGTCTCGCTCATCCCGCGCCTGTACGATGCGGGCACCGGCAGCGTGAGCGTGATGGGTACCGACGTGCGCACCTGGCCGCTCGACCAGCTGCGCCGTGTGGTCGCGACCGTTCCACAGCGTGCGTCGCTGGTGAGCGGCACCATCCGCAGCAACCTGACCTGGCGCGACGAGGCTGCGACCGACGAGGAGCTCTGGGCAGCGCTCGATATGGCGCAGGCGAGCGAGTTCGTGCACAACAAGCCACAGGGCTTAGATGCCCCGGTCGAGGCGGGCGGCAAGAACTTCAGCGGTGGCCAACGCCAGCGCCTGACCATCGCGCGCGCCCTGGTGGGCTCGCCTCAGATATTGATCATGGACGATTCTGCCTCGGCGCTCGACTTTAAGACCGACGCGGCGCTTCGCCGCGCCATCCGCGAGCGCAGCGTGCGCGGTGCCGTCGAGGGCGGGCTGCCGCTCACGACGGTGATCGTAAGCCAGCGCGTCTCGACCGTGCGCGACGCCGACATGATCTGCGTGCTCGATCACGGCTCGGTTGCGGGCCTGGGCACGCATGACGAGCTGTATGCAAGCTGCCAGCTCTACCGAGAGATCTGCCAGTCGCAGCTGCGCCGCGAGGAACTCGAGGGCCAGCAGGGGAGTGCGGCGCCCGCGCCCGTCCCAAGTCCCGCGTCCGCCCCGGCTGCCCCGGCATCCACTTGCGCAAAGGAGGGCTGCTAAATGAATCCGTACACTTCCTCCGGTTCGGTCGCCACGATGACGGCCAACGTGTCCGGTAACGATAACCTCAACGACTTGGGCGACGGTCCGCGCCAGCCCGGCGACCCTGAGCGCTATCCCGTGGGCGCGGTGACCCGCCGCCTGCTGGGCTATGTTCGCCCGCATCGCATTTCGTTTGTAGCGTCGTTTGTGAGTGCCGCCGTCTCGGTGATCTTGCAACTCTATACGTCCATTCTCATCGGCGAGGGCATCGACCTTATCGTCGCCGCCGGGCAGGTGGACTTCGACGCGCTGCTGCCGCTTGTTACCAAACTCGCGCTCGTCGTGGTGGGGGCCGCGGCCTTCCAGTGGCTACAGGGCTATTGCGTTAACCGCCTGTCCTACGAAACGGTGCGCGACATGCGCGTGGAGGCGAGCGATAAGCTCAGCCGTATGCCGCTCAGCTTTATCGACAGCCATGCCCACGGCGACCTTATGAGCCGCGTGGTCAACGACGTCGATCAGGTGGGCGACGGTCTGCTGCAGGGCTTTACGCAGCTCTTCACCGGTGTTATCACCATCGTGGGCACGCTCGCGTTTATGCTCTCCATTAACCTGACCATGACGCTCGTGGTGGTACTCGTCACGCCGCTTTCCATTTTTGCAGCTGGTGCTATTGCCAAGCTTTCCAACAAAAGCTTTACGGCACAGCAGCGTATTCAAGGGCAGCTCGGCGGTCATATCGAGGAGTACGTAGGCGAGCAAAAGCTTGTCGACGCCTTTGCCTATGGTCCCAACGCTCAGCAGCGCTTCGATGCCCTCAATGCCGAGCTCTACACCGCGGGCGAGCGCGCGCAGTTTATGGGTTCGCTCTCCAACCCCGGCACACGCTTTATCAATAACATCATCTATGCCGTGGTCGCTGTGATCGGCTGCGTGGGCGTGATCACGGGCGTGCCGGCGACGCTTACGGTGGGCGGCGTGCAGATTTTCCTGTCCTATGCTAACCAGTACACCAAGCCGTTCAACGAGGTCACCAACGTCATTACGCAGATCCAGACGGCGTATGCCTCGGCGCGCCGTATGTTTGCGCTGCTCGATGCGCGCGAGCAGGAGCCCGATGCGCCAGATGCCGTGGAACTTGCCGCACCGCAGGGCGAGGTCGCCCTTGAGCATGTGGACTTTAGCTACGTGCCCGACCGCAGGCTGCTGCAGGACATCTGCATCGAGGCTAAGCCCGGCATGCGCTTTGCCCTGGTCGGTCCTACGGGCTGTGGCAAGACGACGCTCATCAACCTGCTGCTGCGTTTTTACGATATCGATGCTGGTCGCATTGTGGTCGATAGCCGTTCCTCGCGTGACTACACGCGCGCAAGCCTGCGCCGCGCCTTTGGCATGGTGCTGCAGGATACGTGGCTGTTCGAGGGCACGGTGGCGGAAAACATCGCCTACGGTTGCCCGGATGCCACGCGTGAACAGGTTATCGAAGCCGCCAAGCGCGCGCACGCGCACAAGTTTATCGTGCAGCTGCCAGGCGGCTACGATACGGTGATCGGCGAGGACGGCGGCACGTTTAGCCAGGGTCAAAAGCAGCTGCTGTGCATCGCGCGCGTCATGCTCACCGACCCGGCGATTCTGCTGCTGGACGAGGCGACCTCGAGTATCGATACGCGCACCGAGCTGCAGGTGCAGGCGGCATTCGACGAGCTTATGGCCGGCCGCACAAGCTTTGTGGTGGCGCACCGCCTGTCGACGATCCGCAACGCCGACTGCATTCTGGTGATGCGCGACGGCCAGATTATCGAGCGCGGCACGCACGACGAGCTGCTAGCGGCAGGCGGCTTCTACGCCGAACTCTACCGCAGCCAGTTTGCCCAGTGAGCAAGCCCGTGGGGCAAATTAATCAATCGACAGACGGTGGTTTACATCTGTCACGTAAGTACTAAGATATTCATCTAATAAATTGCATTAGTGGCTTTAGTTTTGGGGGAAACGAGGCAACGTGACTATGACGTGCTCTCTGGTGGTTAACAGCAAGAGCGGTAATACCAGGATGGTTTCGGGCGCGATCAAGCGCGCTCTGCAGGCTGCGGGTGTTGAGTTTGTCCATGCCGCGGCGTTGAGCGACGATGCGGATGCAGATCAGGTCGCGCTCGAGGCGCAGGGCGCCTGCGCGGCCGACACGGTGCTCGTCGGTTTTTGGTGCGACAAGGGCGCGTGCACGCCTTCGGTCGCGGCGTTGCTCTCCGCCTTGCACGGTAAGCGCGTGTTCCTGTTTGGCACCTGCGGCTTTGGGGCCGACCAGAGCTACTATCAGCAGATTATCGACCGCGTAACTTCCAATTTGGCTGGGGATGCCGAGCTTGCGGGCTGGGCGATGTGCCAGGGCAAGATGGGCCCCGCGGTCAAGCAGCGCTACGAGGCCATGCTCGAGCAAGATCCCGACAACGCCCGATTTAAGATGCTGCTCGACAACTGGGTTGCCGCGAAGGACCATCCCACCAAGGAAGATCTGGACAACATGGCTGCAGCCGCCAAAAAGGCCGTTTTGGGCGAGTAGCTTCGTCGTTCGCGGTCCTTCGTGCAAAACAATACAAATGTGAAAGCCTCGAAATTCTCGAGGCTTTTTTCTTGACACTCATAGGCGCAACCGTGGCAAGCGTTTGGGGTGACATTTTCCATCACCCCGATGACGAGACCGTCCTGGACGACACACTCGCATGCGTTCGCTGGATGTATGCAGAGTGGGACGCACTTTCCGAATGGATGGGGTTTCGGAAAGTGCGTCCAGGAATTTGCCTTTGGAGTGGGATGCAGTTTCCAGTTGAGGGCTCTGGCGGAAAATGCGACCCGGAATTTGCGATCGGAGTGGGATGGAGTTTCCCAACGGGGCCGTAAGCGGAAACTGCATCCCATTCCGGACATGGGACTGCGGACACGGTTTCCGGATGCAAAAAGGCCACATGACGTGGCCTTCAACTTATATATGTTCAGCAGATGTCCCCATGACAAGCCGCGCTTCAACACCGAGGCGTCTGCCCGGCCGGCGCGGAATGTAAGGTTCATCGCGAGTTCCGCACGAGCCGGAGAGCACTTAATGTGCTCTCCGTGCGAGCAGGACTG
>CABRFW010000078.1 GCA_902470265.1 uncultured Collinsella sp. | reverse complement strand
GTAGCCAGCCAGTGAGTTCATGATTATGATGGGCGACATGGCGCTGACCGCGCAGGCGCCGGCGCTCATACCGGAATCGCCGTCCGATGCGTTGGCAAGGGTTAGCACGACGAAGATGAACAGGCCGACACCTGCGATGCTCGGGACGAGCGTGCGAACGATGGCAAGCTCGGACATAATGGCGCGTTTCATTTCAAAGCCCCTTTCAGCATGAGGCGCAGATAGTCATCAATGGTTGCCCGATCGCAGGGAATCTCGGGAAAGGCCTCGAGCGTTTCGCGACGGTTGGGCACGAGCACGTCCACGCTATAGGCGTGGTGGGCGGCGCGGGCGCCTTCGACGCAAGCCATAAGCTCGGCGGCCTGTGCCTGAGTGCAGTGGGCGATGCCGGCGCGGTCGGTAATTTCCTCGCGCGGCAGGTCAAACACAATCGAGCCGTTATCGATGCAGATGACGCGGTCGGCAGCACGATCGAGATCAGACGTAATGTGGCTCGAGAGCAGCACGCTGCGCTGGCCGTCGGCGACAAAGGCGAGCATCTCATCGAGCAGTTCCTCGCGTGCCATGGGATCGAGGCCCGCGGTGGCTTCGTCCAAAACGAGCAGCTTGGCATTGTGGCTGAGCGCGCAGGCGAGCTGCAGCTTCATACCCATGCCGCGGGAGAGGTCCTTGACCTTTGTCTTGGGATCGAGGCCAAATCGGTTGATGAATCCGGCGAACGTTTCGCGGTCCCACGTGGGGTACGCCGGGCCTACGAGCGACTCAATCTGGCCCACCTTGAGTGTGGAAGGGAAAGGACACGTGTCCAGCACGAGACCGACACGGGTGCGCAAGCAGCGCTGCGCTTCACCGGGTGCGTCGGCGCCACAGCGCTGCCCAAACAGGTGCACCTCGCCGGCATCGAGTTTGATAAGCCCAAGCGCGGCTCGAATCGTCGTTGTTTTGCCGGCACCGTTGGCACCCACAAAGCCGACGATCTGGCCGGGCTCCACAGCGAGCGTGACATCACGCAGCGAAAAACGGTCGCTCATACGGCGTGAGATGCCTTTGAGTTCTAGCAAGTTTTGCATGGTATAGCCTTTCTTGCAGATGGCTACTGCATGGTTTCGGGGGCTACCAGGTCGAGCATCTCGTGCAGCTTGTCGCGCGTGACACCCAAGGCTTCGGCTTGGCTTGCCGCTTTCGCAAGCAGCTCTTCGATATGGCAGAGCTGGTTTTCGCGCAAGAGTTCTTGGTTGCCCTCGGCGACAAAACAGCCCTTGCCCTGCACGGTGCAGATAAACCCGAGCTGCTCCAGGTCGGCGTAGGCGCGCTTGGTGGTGATGACGCTCACGCCAAGATCGCTCGCGAGTGCACGGATGCTGGGGAGTTTGGCTCCCGCAGCGAGCGTGCCCGATAAAATCTGAGCTTTGACCTGCGAGGTTATCTGCTCGTAGATGGGCTTATCGCTCGAATTGGATAGGATGATGTCCACAGCGGCTCCTTAGCTGATGGGCTACACGTGTATATAACCGGTAAGCACAGTATATATACACTATGCACAGTTCTGCAAGAGGCAAATACCGATTGGCCCGGCTACCCTAGGCCCTAACTGATGAATTTGTCCTGATAGGCGCCCTAGAGCGGGATTTCGCGGCTACAATAGTACGGTTACAACGACGTAATGCACTCAATGCAAGAAAGGATCCGCATGGCAAGCCTGTCGGATGAAATCTCGTCGCGCCGCACATTCGCGATCATCAGCCACCCGGACGCCGGTAAGACCACACTTACCGAGAAGCTGCTGCTCTATACCGGCAGCATCCAGACTGCCGGCTCGGTCAAGGGCAAGAGCTCGGCCAAGCATGCCGTCTCGGACTGGATGGACATCGAGAAGGAGCGCGGTATTTCCGTTACCTCCTCGGTGCTGCAGTTCACCTATAACGGCGCCTGCGTCAACATCCTCGATACCCCCGGCCACCAGGACTTCTCGGAGGATACCTACCGTACCCTTATGGCCGCCGATGCTGCGGTCATGGTCATCGACGGCGCTAAGGGCGTCGAGGCCCAGACCAAGAAGCTCTTTAAGGTCTGCACGCTGCGCCACATTCCCATCTTCACCTTTGTGAACAAGCTCGACCACGAGGCTCGCGATCCGTTTGAGCTCATGGAAGAGATCGAGAATGTTCTGGGCATCAATACGTATCCCATGAACTGGCCGATCGGCAGCGGCCGCAACTTCCGCGGCGTGTTCGACCGTCAGACTCGTCGCGTCATTGCCTTTGAGGGCGACGGCCACGCCAACGCCACCAAGAAGGTCGCCGAGGTCGAGGCCGAGCTGGGCGATCCTTCCATGGATGAGCTCATCGGCGAGGAAAACCATAAGAACTTGATGGACGACATCGAGCTGCTCGATGGCGCCGGTGATGAGCTCGACTTGGATGCCGTGGCCTGCGGCAAGCTGAGCCCGGCGTTCTTTGGCTCGGCGCTCACCAACTTTGGCGTGGAGCCCTTCCTCAAGGAGTTCCTGCGCCTGGCCCCGACGCCGCGCGCCTATACCGATACGCTCACCAGCGAGCCGGTCGATCCCTGCCGCGACGACTTTAGCGGCTTTGTGTTTAAGATCCAGGCCAACATGGACAAGAACCACCGCGACCGCATCGCCTTTGTGCGCATTTGCTCGGGCAAGTTCGAGCGCGGCATGGATGCCTTCCACGTGCAGGGCAACCGCAAGCTCAAGCTTGCCACGGGCACGTCGATGATGGCCGACGATCGCGCCATCGTGGACGAGGCGTACGCGGGCGATATCGTGGGCCTGTTCGATCCGGGTATCTTTAGCATCGGCGACACCGTGTGCTCCGGCAAGCGCCACGTGCAGTATCCGCAGATTCCGACGTTCGCCCCCGAGATGTTTGCTCGCATTACGCAGGTCGACACGCTCAAGCGCAAGCAGTTCGTCAAGGGTATGGAGGAACTTGCCCAGGAGGGCGCCATCCAAATCTTCCGCGAGCTGGGTGCCGGCATGGAGAGCGTCATCGTGGGCGTGGTCGGCGTGCTGCAGTTTGAGGTGCTCGAGCGCCGTCTCAAGGCCGAGTACCGTGTTGAGGTTCGTCGCCAGCCGCTGCCCTATACGGACATCCGCTGGATCCAGAATGACCCCGATACCATCGATATCCCGGGTCTTTCGCTCACGCGCGACACGCTGCGCGTCGAGGACATGCGCGGCGGTAAGCTACTGCTGTTCACGAGCCCGTGGAACGTGGATTGGGCTACCGACCACAACCCCGACCTTATCCTGTCGGAGTTTGGCAACGTGGCCTTTTAACGCATCGGCGCGGTGGCCCTGCGGGGCTGCCGCGCCGTTCGCTTGCCTGATGCCGTGTGAGCGGCTATCATACCCACCGTCGTCTCAAGACCGGGGCGTCCGAGCAGTTCGGGTTCGATATCCTGCTCGTTAAACCTAAAACCAAAGGAGTACATAATGATCAAGAAGGTCATGGAGGACTACAAGGTCCTGTTGCGGAGCATTCCCGCGGCAACGGTTTCGCTGTTTTTCGTGAGCGTCATCATGATGAACCTGCTGGCCAACAAGGAGCTTATCAGCTTGCCGTATCTGGCACTCGATTGCGGCTTTGTGGTGAGCTGGGTTTCGTTTTTGTGCCAGGACATGATCTGCAAGCGCTTTGGCGCCAAGGCATCCATCAAAATCTCTATCCTCGCGCTGCTGGTCAACCTGGCCGTGAGCCTGTGCTTTTGGGCATGCTCGCTCACGCCCGGTATGTGGGGCGCCTACTACGACACGGGCATGATCGAGGTTAACACTGCCCTTAACGCCACCATCGGCGGCACCTGGTACGTGGTGCTGGGCTCTTCGCTGGCAATGCTCGTTTCTGCCGTGGTTAACTCCACGCTCAACCAGTCGCTCGGCCGCATGCTCAAAAAGAATAACTTTGCGAGCTTCGCCTTCCGCTCCTATGTGTCCACGGGTGTTGGCCAGTTTATCGACAACTTGGTCTTTGCCATTGTGGTGAGCCACACGTTCTTTGGTTGGACCTGGGTGCAGGTCCTTATGTGCTCGCTGACCGGCGCTGTTGCCGAGCTGCTGTGCGAGGTCTTCCTGAGCCCCGTGGGCTACAAGGTCGTGCGCGGCTGGGAGCGCGAGAATGTGGGCTCCGAGTACCTCGAGCGCCACGCAACCGCCTAAGGAGCGAGTATGCGGGTTTTGATCACGGGCGCTTCGGGCGGTATCGGAGCCGCGTGCGTGCAGCGCTTTTTGGATGAGGGCCACGAGGTCGTGGGCTTTGATCTGCTGTTGCCGGCGATCGAACACGAGCGCTACCGCCATCTGATCGTTGATGTCCGCGAGCCGGACTCGTTTCCAAGCGACCTTGAGCCTCAGGTAATCGTGAACGTTGCCGGTACGCAGGATTCGGCCGACGACATCGCTGCCAACCTGTGTGGCACCATCAACGTGACCGAGCGCTACGCCTTTGTGGGGGAGGGGCTCGCCGCCAAGCCTGCGCCGGCTATCAAATCCGTGGTCAATGTGGGGTCGGCGAGCGGACATACGGGATCGGAGTTTCCCGCCTATGCCGCCAGCAAGGGCGGTGTTATCGCCTACACCAAGAACCTTGCAAACCGCCTGGCACCGCAGGCCATCGCCAACAGTGTGGACCCGGGCGGCGTTATAACGCCGCTCAACCGTTGCGTGATGGAAGACGAACACCTGTGGAACCAGATTATGGAGCTCACGCCGCTTAAACGCTGGGCCACCGCCCAAGAGATTGCCGAGTGGATCTACTTTGTGGGCGTGACCAACCGGTTTATGACCGGGCAGAGTCTGTTGATCGATGGCGGCGAGGCTGGTCGCACACAATTTATATGGCCCGAATAGGAAACGCGCCCGGCGGAAAGCCATCGGGCGCGTTTTTTGATGTATCGATTTTTAGCCGATGCAAGTCCAGTTGACGGGGGTCGAGCCGTGCTGTTCGAGTAGCCGATTGACGGCAGAGAAGGGGCGCGACCCCATAAAAGCGGGGAGTTCTGCCGTGGCACGGTTGGCCGAAAGCGGCGAGGGGTGCGTAGAGGCCAGGCAGAACTTGCCGGTTGCCTTGCCCGCACCGGTAGCGGCGAGTTTGCCTTCGACCATCTGCTGGGCAAAGCGGCCCCATGCCAAAAAGACTACCGGCTGGGGCAGCTGACAGCAGCGTTCGATAACGTAGTCGGTGAGCGTGCTCCAGCCCAGTTTGGCGTGCGAGTTGGCGGCATGCTCGCGCACGGTGAGCGTAGTGTTGAGGAGCAGGACGCCCTGTTGTGCCCATGGTGTCAAGTCTCCCGTGGCGGGGATGGGGCAACCCAGATCGGCTTTGAGTTCCTTATAGATGTTGCGCAGGCTCGGCGGCAACTTGGTTTGCGTTGCGGGGACCGAGAACGACAGCCCCATGGCCTGGTTGGGTCCGTGATAGGGGTCTTGACCCAAGATGACAACCTTGACCTGGTCGGCCGGCGTGTAGGCGAGGGCATTGAGGATGTCGTCTTGTGCCGGGTAGATGGTCTGTTCGGCACGCAAGAGGGCGATGCGCTCGAGCAGCTGGTTCGTAGTGTCACGTACCGGCTGCGGCGCATCGCCCAACCAAGTTGCTATGTTGCGGTCGCGGGTCGCGGTGTCCATGGGGCTCCTTTATGGCAGATGCTCTGTTGGCATCTATTGTAAAGGCGCACCGGTTGCCTTTATGCCACGGCTGTATGAAGAGCGGGGTCTACGAGACGTGCTCGGGCGCTCCTGCCATGCGAGCCTGTTCATGTGCGCGGAGGCGCGGAAGCTCGACGGTTGCCACCATGACGCCGGTTAGGATGAGGGCGGCGCCAAAGAAGGCGATGGGGCTCAGGACCTCGCCAACCAAGAAGAACGAAAAGACAGCGGAGCAGACCGGCTCAAGCGAGAAGGCGAAGCCGGTGGTCTCGGCGGGTACGTGGGGCTGCACGAGCGTCTGGGTGATAAAGCCGTAGGCAGAGCAGATGAGTGCGAGCGCGACGACGACCACGATCTCGCTGGGCGTACTGGGAAGTGTGAAACCGCCAAAGACGCATGCGGCGATGCCCGAGAACAAGCCGCCGAAGCCCAGCTGCCAAACGCCCAGAGCAAGCGGATCGACTTCTTCGACAAAGCGCTTGGCCACGATAATGTGGCTGGCATAGATAAAGGCCGAGAGCAGCATGATGATCGCGCCGGGATTCAGGCTGGTGAAGTCTGCGCCCGAGAGCAGCAACATACCGCAGGTGACGATGGCGGTGCCGACGAGCACTTTGCGCTCGGGGGCGCGACGCAGCAGGGCGGCGTTGGCAAACGGCACGATCACGACCGTCAGGCTCTGCAAAAAGCCGGCAGTGGAGGCAGAAGTGAGGCTGGAGCCCAAGCACATGCAGGTGAGCTCGGTTGCCATAATGGCGCCGATGATAGCGGCACGAACCATAAGGTCGCGGTTGATGCGCAACGCGTGCTTGTGGAAGAGCAGCAGGCAGACCACAAAGGCGATGATGCAGCGTAGCGCGACGATGCTCGTGGCGTTCATGCTGTCCATACCGATCTTCATGAGGGGATACGAAAAGCCCCATGCGACGGGAACGGAAAATGAGAGCGCGATTGCTTTTTTGCGATCCATGGGACTCCTTTTGTTACAGAACGGTTTCGCAAAAAGGATTCTGCTCCCAGAATTGGATGTAGTAAAGCGAATGTATCTTCAGTATGATTAAGAAACGCTAATGTTGGCAGAAAAAGCCCTGGCAAAACGTTTTACGGCTGCATTGATGTGGAGGCACGATGGCATCGCGGTATCAGATTGTTTGTATGGTGGTCGATCGCGGCAGCCTTAAAGGCGCAGCGGACGAGCTGGGCTATACGCAAAGTGCGGTGAGCCAGGCCGTTAAGGCGCTCGAGCGCGAGCTGGGTACCACGCTTATCGAGCGCGGTAAGCAGGGCGTTTCGCTTACGCGCGACGGCAAACAATATCTGCCGTACCTGCGCCAGATCGTGACCGCTGAGGCCGAGCTTGAGGGCAAACGTCAGGAGTTGCTGGGACTCTCCTCGACTGATATTCGTATCGCGACGTTTACCAACGTGAGTCGTACCGTGCTGCCGCGTGTGATCCGCGACTTTGGGGCCCTGCACCCGGGGGTGCACTTTACCCTCAAGCAGGGCGATTACACGCGCAACGCTCAATGGGTGCACGACGGCGTGGTGGATTTTTGCTTTACGGCGCGTGGGTTTACCGCAGGGCTCGAGAAGCGCGTGGTCTATCACGATGAGTTGGTAGCATTGTTGCCGGCCGCGCATCCGCTGACGGCAAAGGAAAAGGTGACACTCGCCGACCTGGCGTCCGAGCCGTTTGTGCTGCTGGATGAGGGCGAACAGAGCCTGGTGCTCGATGCATT
>CABRFW010000077.1 GCA_902470265.1 uncultured Collinsella sp. | reverse complement strand
CGCTTGGGCTGCTTGGAGTGGAGCGTAAGGCTCACCACGCCCAGCTGCTGTTCGGCATTACGGCAGACGATGCCGCCCGCAACGTCAACACCGGTCTCGCAGGTGTTGCCCAGCGAAACGACCTCAGCGGGCTGGCTTGCCATAAAGAGACGCATGACGGACAGGGCATACACGCCAATATCGAGCATGGCACCGCCAGCAAGGTTGCGGTTGTAGAAGCGATTGGTCAGATCGCCGTACTCCTTATAGCTACCAAAGTTGAGCTGGGCGAGGTTCATGCGGCCAAACTCGCCGGCATCCATGCGACGGCGCAGCTCTTGATACAAGGGCATATGAAGCACCGTGGTGGCGTCCATGAGGACCACGTTGTGCTCGTCGGCGATGGCACGGGCCTCGTCAAGCTCGGCGGAATTGAGGGTAATGGCCTTCTCGCAGAGCACGTGCTTGCCGGCGGCCAGCGCAGCGCGCAGATAGGTGATATGCGTGTTGTGCGGCGTGGTGATATAGACGGCGTCGATGTCCGGATCGGCGTAGAGGTCCTCGACCGTCTCGTACACCTTCTCGACGCCATACTGCTCGGCAAAAGCCTGAGCCTTGGTGAGCGTGCGGTTGGCAACGCCCGTAAGCTTGCGGCCGGCCAGGGCAAGGGACTGAGCCATCTGGTTGGCGATAACACCGCACCCGATCACTGCCCAACGAAGCTCGGGAGCCGTAAAGATGTCGTTTGGGAACGGCTGATTCTGGACCGAGGCAAACGCCGCCTTTGCGGCTGCCTCGGCGTCGAGCGGAGCCTGTTTGGAATCTGCCATGATGTGCCTCCTGAGTCATCGGAAGTCCTTCATTTCTAACAACCCTATAGTCGCACAATTGCGCGCGTATCTGCTCGTGTTTGCGTATTTATTTGCTTATCGGTCATTATTTAGTCATAGTTGGCAGATGTTTGCGCAGTTATGCGCATTGTCGCGCAAAACTATGCGCATGAATGCGCATGCGACGATCCTTGTGAAGCATAAAGAGGCGGAACACCAAAGCCCTAAAGAACAGAGTAGGCCGTGATACTCCACCCCTCTGAGGGCATCAGACATCAAAGGACCGTCCCAAACTGCCGGCAAAAAGGGAACGTCCCTATGTGCCGGCACCTAGAGACAGTCCCTATGTGCCGCTTTCGTTGAAGCCTATCCCAGATGACCAGATAAACAAATCTAAAGACAGTCCCCATCGACTGGTCGTTTAAGAACGTCCCCAACGACTACTCATTTAAGTCTGTCCCCAATGAGTAGGAATAGAAAAAGGCCCGGGTGCCGTGGGGCATCCGGGCCTTTGCTAGCAACTTGATGTTGCGGGCAGCTTAGAACTTGTGGCCGCACTTCTTGCAGACGCGCAGCTTGTTCTTGCCGTCCTTCTCGTGACCGACGCGGGTAACCTTACCGCACTCGGGGCAGACGAGATTGACGTTGGAGGCGTCGATGGGAGCCTCCTGCGAAACGATGCCGCCCTGCTGGTTGGCAGCGTTGGGCTTGACGGCCTTCTTGACGACCGAAACGCCCTCGACAACGACCTTGTTCTCGGCGGGGAGAGCACGCAGGACAACGCCCTGCTTGCCGCGATCCTTACCAGAGAGAACCTGGACCTTATCGCCCTTCTTGATATACATATATCTCCCCTAACTACAGGGTCTCGGGAGCGAGCGAGACGATCTTCATGTACTTCTTGTCACGAAGCTCGCGAGCGACGGGCCCGAAGATACGGGTACCGACGGGCGAACCATCGTTGTTGATGACAACGCAGGCGTTCTCATCAAAGCGAATGTAGGAGCCATCCTTGCGGCGGATCTCCTTAACGGTGCGAACGACGACGCAACGGACAACGTCCTTCTTCTTGACGTTGGCGCCAGGGGTAGCCTCCTGGACAGCACCGATGAACACATCGCCGATGCCTGCATAACGACGCTTGGAACCGCCAAGCACCTTGATGCAGCGAATCTTGCGAGCGCCGGAGTTGTCGGCGACGTTCAGCATGGTTTGCATCTGAATCATGGTAGATGTTCCTCCGAACTAAGAACCGAAGAGAGGTGCGCAGCCTTTATGCGGCCCGTGGTATGCAAGCCAGGCATACGCACATCTTCGGAAACGTACAAGTCGTAAGAGCGACTGCTTATTTAGCGCGCTCGACGACCTCGATGAGGCGCCAACGCTTCATCTTGGACATAGGACGGGTCTCCATAACGCGGACGGTGTCGCCCACGCCAGCCGTGCACTCCTCGTCGTGAGCGTGCAGCTTCTTGGAGCTGGTCATCATCTTGCCGTACTTGGGGTGACGCTTGCGCTCGGTGATGGTGACAACAATGGTCTTGGCACCGGAGACGGAGGTAACGACACCCGTACGGACCTTACGCGAGTTACGCGAATCAGTCATGTTCTCTCCTTAGGTCCTACTCGGCGACAGCGGACTTCTCCGCTGCGATCTCGCGGGCGCGCTGCTCCGTGAGGACGCGAGCGATGTCCTTCTTCACGGTGTTGACGCGAGCGGTGTTGTCCAGCTGGCTGGTGGCCATCTGGAAACGAAGGTTAAAGAGCTCGGCGCGCATTTCCTTCAGCTTCTCAACGAGCTGAGCGTCCGAGAGCTCACGAATCTCTGCGGGCTTCATTAGTTCTCCTCCTTGGCGGCGGCGGCGTCCTCAGCAGCCCACTTGGCCTCGAGAGCGGCCTCCTCAGCCATCTCCTTCTCGATGCGCTGCTCAGCGTTCTTAGCAGCAACAATCTTGGTCTTGATGGGGAGCTTGTGCTGCGCAAGACGCAGAGCCTCGCGAGCGACCTCCTCGGGAACACCCTTGACCTCGAACATGATGCGGCCGGGCTTGACGACGGCCACCCACTCCTCGGGGTTACCCTTACCAGAACCCATGCGAGTCTCGGCAGGCTTCTTGGTGATGGGCTTATCGGGGAAGATCGTGATGTAGACACGACCGCCACGCTTCATGTAGCGGGTCATGGCAATACGAGCGGCCTCGATCTGACGGTTGGTGATCCAATGGGCCTCGAGAGCCTGGATACCAAACTCGCCGAAATGCAGCTCGGTATTACCCTTGGCCTGGCCCTTCATGGAGCCACGCTGCACCTTGCGGTGAAGAATACGCTTAGGGGCAAGCACTACTGACCCCTCCTCTCGGAGTTACGACGACGAGGACGGGAAGAGCCCTCGAGTGCAGGGTTGGGAACAGGCTGGCCCGGGAGCTTCTCGCCCAGGTAGATCCAGACCTTCACGCCGCAAGCGCCCATGGTGGTGCTGGCGACAGCCGTGCCGTAGTCGATCTTGGCGCGGAGGGTGTGCAGAGGCACGCGACCCTCACGGTACCACTCACGACGGCCCATCTCGGCACCGCCGAGACGACCGGAGCACTGGATACGGATGCCCTTGGCGCCGGCCTTGCGGGCGGACTGGACAGCCTTGCGCATAGCGCGACGGAAGGCAACGCGGCCCTCGAGCTGCTCAGCGATGGACTGAGCAACGAGGTTGGCGTCGAGCTCGGGGCGCTTGATCTCGACAACGTCGACGGAGAGCTGGCCCTTGGAGACGCCAGCGACCTTCTCGAGCTCGGTGCGGAGGGTATCGATCTCGGCACCCTTCTTACCGATGACAACGCCGGGGCGAGCGGTGAGGATGATGACCTTCACCTTGTCGCCAGCGCGCTCGATCTCGACGCGGGAGACAGCTGCGCGGGAAAGACGCTTCTCGAGGTACTTGCGGATCTCGAGATCGTTACCGAGGGTCTTAGCGTAATCCTTCTCTGCGAACCAGCGGGAGCGCCAGTTCTCGGTGATGCCAAGACGGAAGCCGGTGGGGTAGACTTTCTGACCCATACAGCTTTACGCCTCCTTTCGAGGAGCAACGACGACGGTGATGTGGGAAGTACGCTTCAGAATGCGAGAAGCGGAACCCTTGGCGCGGGGACGGATGCGCTTAAGCGTCGGACCCTCGTCAACATAGGCAGCGGCGACAACCAGGTTGTCGGCACGCAGACCATTGTTGTTCTCGGCGTTCGCAACGGCGGAACGGAGAACCTTCTCGACATCCACGGCGACGGCGCGGTCGCAGAAGTGGAGGATGTCGAAGGCCTGAGCGACAGGCTTGCGGCGGATCAGATCGACCACCAGGCGGGCCTTGCTGGGGGAAACACGCACGTACTTAGCGACGGCGCGAACCTCGGTGGCCTCAGTTTCAATAGACTTAGTTGCCATTTACGGTTAACCCCCTATTTGGCCTTGTGGCCACGGAACGTACGAGTCGGCGCGAACTCGCCGAGCTTGTGACCAACCATGGACTCGGTAACATACACGGGCACATGCTTGCGGCCGTCGTGGACGGCGATGGTGTGACCAACCATCTCGGGGAAGATGGTGGACGCGCGGGACCAAGTCTTCACGACGTCCTTCTTGCCAGCCTCGTTCATCGCGGTGATACGCGAGAGAAGGCGAGTCTCCACGAACGGGCCCTTTTTGAGACTTCTGCTCATAAGTGCTTTCTCCTAAAACTCGGTATCCGAAATTACTTCTTACGGCGACGAATGATGTGCTGGTTCGAGACCTTCTTCTTCTTGCGCGTACGAAGGCCCTTCGTCGGCTTACCCCAGGGGGTAACGGAGGGACGACCAGAGGTGTGGTTCTTGCCCTCGCCACCGCCGTGCGGGTGGTCGACAGGGTTCATGACGGTACCGCGGACGGTCGGGCGCACGTTCATGTGACGCTTACGGCCGGCCTTGCCGATGACGATGTTGGAGTGATCGGCGTTGCCGACCTCACCGACGGTGGCGCGGCAGGTAACGAGGATGCGGCGCATCTCGGAGGAAGGCATACGGACGATAGCGTACTTGCCCTCCTTACCCATCAGCTGGCAGGAGTTACCGGCGGAACGGGCGATAGCAGCGCCCTTGCCCGGCTGGAACTCGACGGCGTGGATGAGCGTACCGACGGGGATGTCGGCGAGGGGCAGAGCGTTGCCCGGCTTGATGTCGGCGTCAGAACCGGACATGACGGTCTGACCGACCTCGAGGCCCTTGGGGGCCAGGATGTAGCGCTTCTCACCGTCAGCGTAGTGCAGCAGAGCGATGCGAGCGGAACGGTTCGGATCGTACTCGATCGTGGCAACCTTGGCGGGCACGCCGTCCTTGTTGCGCTTGAAGTCGATCACGCGGTAACGACGCTTCACGCCGCCGCCCTGGTGGCGGGTGGTGATGCGGCCGTTGTTGTTACGACCGGCCTTCTTGGGCAGGGGCTCGAGAAGAGACTTCTCGGGCTTGGTGCAGGTGATCTCGGAGAAGTCGGAGATCGTCTGCCAACGCCTACCAGCGGAGGTCGGCTTAAGGTGCTTTACAGCCATTACAATCCCTTTCAATAGGAATCCGTTAGCCATCGCAGACAGGGATTCGAGGTTCTGCCTCGGGTGCGATGACACCGGACGTATACACGGCTCCGGGCGTGTCCATTTTATACGCCCAAAACCTTGAGCTCTCGCCTCCCCTATTTGGGAGGCATGAGCTCACTCAACAGCAGCGAGTCTTAGGCCTGGTTGCCAAAGACCTCGATGGTGTCGCCCTCGGCCAGCGTGACGATGGCCTTCTTCCAAGAACGGGTCTTGCCGGCAACATAGCGCACGCGCTTGGTCTTGGGCTTGACCGTCAGGGTGTTCACGCGAACGACCTTGACGCCGAAGATCTCCTCGACAGCGTCCTTGATCTGATACTTGTTAGCATCCTTGGCGACCTCGAACGTGTACTTGTTCTGCTCCATGCCGGAGAAGGAACGCTCGGACACGATCGGACGGATGATGATCTCGTGGGCGGTCATTTAAGCAAGCACCTCCCCGAAGTGAGCGGCGATGTCGGCGGGCATCAGCACGGCGTTGTTGTTGACGAGATCGTAGGTGTTGGCCTCGTCGGCAGTGATGATGAACGTCTTGGGAATGTTGCGGAACGACAGGTAGGCGTTGACGTCCTCATCGCGAACGATGATGGTCAGACGCTTGCCCTCAAGGCCGAGAGCCTTGAGCATGGCAACGGCAGCCTTGGTGGAAGGCTTCTCGAAGCCGTAGTCGTCGACGAGCACGAGCTCGCCATCGGCCAGCTTGGCGGACAGCGCGGAGCGCATAGCCAGCTTGACCTCCTTGTTATTCATACGCTTAGCGTAGGAACGGGGCTTGGGGGCGAAGACAACGCCACCGTGACGCCACTGGGCAGCACGGATGGAACCCTGGCGGGCACGGCCGGTGCCCTTCTGACGCCAAGGCTTCTTGCCGCCACCGGAAACCTCAGAGCGGCCCTTAGCGGACTGGGTGCCCTGACGCCAAGAGGCCATCTGGCACTTGACGATGTGGTGCATAACGTGGATGTTCGGCTCGATGCCGTACACCTCAGCGGCGAGCTCGGCCTCGGCGACCTTCTTGCCCTCGCTGTTCTTTACTTCAAACTTTGCCATTTAAGTGTTCTCCTTGGTATGACGCTGGGCTAAATGGGCTGGGCCCTTAGGCCATACGGATGGCGACGAGACCATTCTTGGCACCCGGGACAGCGCCCTTGACCAAGATGAGGTTCTGCTCGGCATCGATGCGGACAACGGAAAGGTTCTTGACGGTAACGCGCTCGTTACCCATGTGACCGGCCATCTTGACGCCCTTGAGGACGCGCGCAGGATAGGCGCACTGACCGATAGAACCGGGGTGACGCTGGAAGTGAGAACCATGCGTCATAGGACCGCGGCGCTGACCCCAGCGCTTGATGCGACCCTGGAAGCCCTTACCCTTGGAGGTACCGATGACGTCGACCTTCTCGACATCAGCGAAATCAGCGACGGTGACGACCTCGCCGACCTTGTGCTCCTCGCCGTTCTCGACGCGGACCTCACGAAGGAAGCGGACAGGCTCGACGCCAGCCTTGGCGAAGTGACCAGCCATGGGCTTGTTCACGTTCTTGGCCTTGATGTCGCCGAAACCGATCTGGACAGCGTCATAGCCGTCGGTTGCCTGAGTTTTAACCTGCGAGACAGCGCAGGGGCCAGCCTGGATGACCGTGACGGGAACGACGTTGTCGTCCTCGTCCCAAACCTGGGTCATGCCAATCTTGCGGCCGAGAATCATGCTGATCAAGATATGATCCCAACTCTCGCGTGGTCTTGGGACAATGCGTACACCACCGAGCGTACGCCCCTAGAGGACCACTACTTACACGACGTGCTCCCCAGCCTTGTATTTCGCCCGGACTACCTGACAACCCTATTAAGCAGGCATTTTGTCCAGCCAGAATACTCCCCTGGTTTCACACAGCTGTTTAGTATACACGGCTGCGGGCGTATCCATCGAGATTCATATTTCACTCACATTGTTTACGCAGGTAAAGTGCGTGGAGTCGCCTGGGCTTGGCAGAGGGGCGGCGAAATATATTAAGTTTGCTGCTCTACAGTCCTGCGCAAGACGGAAAGCA
>CABRFW010000076.1 GCA_902470265.1 uncultured Collinsella sp. | reverse complement strand
GCGCGCTTCTCGGTGACGGTGCCCTTGTTAAAGGTCTTCTTGACGTGCGAGAGCTTAAGCATCTGCCTCATCCCCCTTCGTGTAGGAGCTGCGGAGCTTATAGCGCTCCCAAACCACGGGCACGCACAGGGCCACGGCAACAATCACGGCGGAGAGCAGCTTCATGTCGTTGGCGTCCATACCCAGCTGCAGCACGATGGCGCGAATGAGGAAGTACACCACGGAGCCAAAGACGGCAGAGGCAAGACGGACGCTAAACTGCGTCAGACCGCCGGGCAGCAGGCGGCCGAGCACCTCGCCGATAACGATGGCGGCAAGACCGATAACGATGGCGCCGGTGCCCATGCCAATGTCAGCGTACTTCTGGCTCTGGCAGATGAGCGCACCCGAAAGGCCGATAAGGGCGTTGGAGAGCACGAGGGCGATCATCTTGGTGGAGTTGGTGTTGACGCCCAAGGCGCGGATCATGTACTCGTTGTTGCCGGTGGCACGCAGCGCCGAGCCGATCTCGGTGCCAAAGAACCAGTACAGGATGGCGACGATAGCCACGGCGAGCAGGATGCCCAAGATGATGGCCACCGTGGACTGCGGCAGGCCCGTCATGTTGCTGACGGACGAGAAGATGGTGCCCTTGGCCAGGATGGGCGTGTTGGACTTGCCCATGATGCGCAGGTTGATAGACCACAGGCTGATCTGCGTAAGAATTCCGGCGAGGATCGCGGGAATCTCAAAGACGGTGGTCAAAATGCCCGTGACGGCGCCCGCGATGGCGCCGGCGCACATGCCGGCCAGCACGGCGAGCAGCGGGTCGACGTTGTTATTGACGATGAGCACGGCGCAGACGCAGCCGCCGAGGGCAAAGCTGCCGTCGCAGGTCATATCGGGAATGTCGAGCAGGCGGAACGTGATAAACACGCCAAGCACCATAATGCCCCAGAGGACGCCCTGCGAAACGGCGCCCTGCAATGCAATGAGCATGCTTCATACCTCCTAGGATAGGGTGGACACGTGAGTCACCATGATAGCGGTAACAATGCATAAAAGAGCTGCTGCCGGATGTTTTGACTCATCCGAAACAAGCAGGGCGAACGCCGGTCTTTGGCGTTCGCCCCTGTGGCTCAGATATTGAATAACACGTCAACGGCGCGAGTGCGTGCCCTAGACGCGCTACCGCGCATGGCGCTACTCGTCCAGAGCGGAAAGATCGATGCCCAGAGCCTCGGCCATCTCGTCGTTCTTGACGACGACCAGGTCTTTGCTTGAGAGGTGCTTGATCGCCATGTCCTCGGGCTTGGCTTCGCCCTTCAGGATCTTGACGGCCATCTCGCCTGCGGCGTAGCCCAGATCCTCGTAGTTGATGGAGAGGGTGAACAGGCCGCCGGCCTTGCACATGCCCTCCTCGCCGGTCACGAAGGGGAGCTTGTTCTCCTTGCAGATCTGGCCGACCTGCGAGGCACCCGCGGCGATGGTGTTGTCGGTGGGGGAGTACAGCGCATCGACCTTGCCCACGGCAGACTCGACGACGGACTGAATCTCGTTGGAGCTCGAGACGGTGAAGTCAGTGTACTGGAGGCCCAGCTTGTCGAGCTCCTTCTTGGCGGCCTTGATCTGGACGTCGGAGTTGGACTCGGCGGTGCAGTAGAGCAGGCCGACCTTCTTTACGTCGGGCAGGACCTTCTGCATCATCTCGAGTTGCTCGGCGACCGGGGTAAGGTCGGAGGCGCCCGTGACGTTGGTGCCGGGCTTGTCGTTGTCCTGGACCAGGCCGGAGGCGGCGTAGTCGGTGATGGCGCAACCCACGATGGGGATATCGGCCGTGGCACCGGCAGCAGCCTGTGCGGCGGGCGTGGCGATGGCGTAGATCAGGTCGACGCCATCGCCCACGAACTTGTCGGCGATGGACTTACACGTGGACTGGTCGTTCTGGGCGTTCTTCTGGTCGATCTTGACCTTAAGGCCGCTCTCCTTGATGGCCTTGACAAAGCCGTCGTTGGCGGCATCGAGTGCGGAGTGCTCGGTGAGCTGCAGAACGCCGATGGTGTAGTCGGAACCGGCGGCAGCGGAGCCGGAACCAGAGTTGCCGCCGCATCCGGCGAGCGGGGCGAGCGCGAGCAGGCCGGCGGAGACCAGAAGGCTCCTGCGGCTGATGGTGATGTCCTTCATATCATTACCCCCAGTATAAAAATGGCTGGAAACACTGCACTGGGACAAAGTGCAAGTGGAACTATAGTAGCGCTGATGTCCATTTTTACAACAGCCTGGCGGGTTTTTAATACAGAATCGGATGGGCGGTACGGGTAGTCGAATGGGCGGCGGAGGGTCTTATGCGGCGGAGGAGGCGTCGTCCTCGTCCAAGGCGGCGAAGAGCTTCTTGCCGTCGAGCAGGCGCGTGCTGACGTTTCTCATACGGGCGATCTCGACGGTGCGCAGCGTATCGTCGGTGCCTCGGGTGTCGTAGACCGTTCCCAGCAGATACGAGATGCCATCGCGCTGCCTGATGGCAAAGGGACGGAGTGTCATCCGTGCTGCTTCGGTTTCGCCGCGTGTCGTGACGCTCGAAATATCAAAACTCACCGTGGTTCCGTGGTCGATGGCCTGCTCGACGAGCTCGCACGTGTCGATGCGCTTGATGGGCGTGCGTGTTGCCTTGGTAGCCTTGCTGCCTGCGCTTGGAGCGGGTTCGGGTGTATCGAGGTAGCCGCGAACGTCGGCGCTCGCCATGGCAACTAAGTGCTGCGCCATGCTCTTGCGGATAGCGATAGGCGTGGAGCGGTTGCGCATGACCATACCGTGGAGCCGGATGATCTCTTCATCGGTGAGCGGGCGGGTAAGAAGTTTGTAGCCCACGCCGCGTTTGTACTCAATTTCGTATCCGGCATGGCGAAGCGCGGAGATGGCGGTGTAGATGCTGCGCCGCGCCGCCGAGATGGGCATGCGGGCGGGGTCGTCGGGATGGGCGAGGCGCCGGATCAACTCATCGGAAAGCATGGCCTTGTCCTCGCCGGTGTTTTCGCTTAATAGTTGCAGGATGCGAACGGCGCGATAGGCTGCCATCGAGGCGGCGCCTCTAGTCGTGGTGTCGTAGGTTTCAACAGCGGCTTCGGTCATGGTGTCCACGTCCTTTCCGTTTTGGGTGGCGACGGTATGGAGCCTAGGACGTGGGGCTTTCCCAGGGGCGCAGGGCGCTCTGGGCGGTCGGTAGTCGTCGGCAAACGGCGGGTCGAGTTTTCAACAGCCCTGCTCAACTGACCAAAAACTTGCCAAAAGCTTGACGGATGCTGTTGAAAAAAGCGTCTCTCGACCGATGTCGAGAGACGCTTATGCGATGAGCGTTGGCGTGTGGCGACGCGAGCTAGCGTCCGACGATTAGAAGTCGGCGTTGCCCACGGTGCGCGGGTGCGGCAGGACGTCGCGGATGTTGCCCACGCCGGTCAGATACATGACCAAGCGCTCGAAGCCCAGACCGTAGCCGGCGTGCTTGCAGGAACCGTAGCGGCGCAGGTCAAGGTAGTACTTGTACTGCTCGGGATTCATGCCCAGGTCCTTGATGCGGGCCTCGAGCAGATCCAGGCGCTCCTCGCGCTGGGAGCCGCCGATAATCTCGCCGATACCGGGAACCAGGCAGTCGGCGGCGGCGACGGTCTTGCCGTCCTCGTTCATGCGCATGTAGAACGCCTTGATCTCGGCCGGGTAGTCGGTCACAAAAGTCGGTCGCTTAAAGTGCTCCTCGGTCAGGAAGCGCTCGTGCTCGGTCTGCAGGTCGATGCCCCAGCTGACGGGGTAATCAAACTGGTGGCCAGCAGCGACTGCCTGCTCCAGGATTTCGACGGCCTCGGTATAGGTGACGCGGGCGAAGTCGGAGTTGGCGACATGGTCCAGGCGCTCGAGCAGACCCTTGTCCACAAACTTGTTGAGCATATTGAGCTCGTCGGGGCAGGTGGCCATGACGTCCTTGAGGACATACTTGAGCATGGCCTCGGCGTTATCCATGTAGTCGTTAAGGTCGGCGAAGGCCATCTCGGGCTCGATCATCCAAAACTCGGCGGCGTGGCGCGTGGTGTTGGAGTTTTCGGCGCGGAAGGTGGGGCCAAAGGTGTACACGTCGCCAAAGGCCATGGCAAAGTTCTCGGCATTGAGCTGGCCGGAAACGGTGAGGCTTGCATGCTTGCCAAAGAAGTCCTGGCTCCAGTCGACCTCGCCGGACTCGGTGAGGGGCGGATTTTTGGGGTCGAGCGTGGTCACGCGGAACATCTCGCCGGCGCCCTCGCAGTCACTCGTGGTGATGATGGGAGTGTTGACGTAGACAAAGCCCTGCTCCTGGAAGAAGCGGTGGATGGCGGCAGCCGCGACAGAGCGGATGCGGAACACGGCGCGGAACAGGTTGGTGCGCGGGCGCAGGTGCTGCTGGGTGCGCAGGAACTCGACGGTTGCGCGCTTCTTCTGCAGCGGGTAATCCGGGGCGCTCGTGCCCTCGACCTCGATGGAGGTGGCAGAAAGCTCGAAAGGCTGGGGCGCATCGGGGGTCAGCTTGACGGTGCCGGTGCAAATGAGTGCGGCCGAGACGTTTTGATGGGCGATCTCGTCGTAGTTGTCGAGCGCCTCGCGGTTCATGACGACCTGCAGGTCGCGGAAGCAGCTGCCGTCGTTGAGCGTAACAAAGCCAAAGTTCTTCATGTCGCGGACGGACTTGACCCAGCCGGCGACGGTGACGGTCTGGCCGCCGAGCGACTCGGCATCGGCATAGAGCTGCGCGATTTTGGTGCGGTTCACGTATCCTCCCATAACGGTTGAATGATAGTTATCCATACAGTTCGATATTCTAGCAGCTCGGCTCATTTGAGCTATACAGATAAAGCATTGGCCTTGACGAGGTGCCTTTTGGCTGTGTGGCGTGGGGCCTGGCTACTTGGTCTTGGCAACCAGCAGCGGGTCGCCCAGCTTGACGAGCGGGTTGCCGCCGATAAGCGTTCCAGACTCGCCGACATGGTCGATGCTCTTAAGACGATCGAGCTCGGAGACGATGACGGTCACGATGTCCTCGTGACCAGCGGCCTTAATGGCCTCGCGGTCGAAGCTGATGAGCGGCTGGCCTGCCTTGACCACATCACCCATCTCGACAAAGCGGGCAAAACCCTTGCCGTTCATTTCCACGGTGCCCAGGCCAACATGGATGAACACGCGCAGGCCGTCCTCGGTGATCATGCCGATGGAGTGGTTGGTGACAGTGGTGGCACCGATGCGGCCGTTGGCGGGCGCATAGATGGTGCCGGTAATGGGCTCGATGCCATAGCCCTGGCCAAGCATGCCCGAGGCGATCGTCTCGTCGGGAACCTCGTTCAGGTTGACGAGCACGCCGTTGACGGGGGCATAGATGACGCCTTCGCGGGTAGCGAAGCTTGCTGCGGGCGGAACGGACGCCTCGCCGGTCGAGGTGAAGGTGGACTTAAGCGAATCGAGCAGACCCATAGTTGCCTCCAACTTAAATAGGCGCATATCGCGCGTTTGGTTTGCCGGAAACGTTTCACATGTGTTTCGCGGCTTGGTCAACGCCCCTATTCTACGCTGCTCAACGATACCTCTGAACTGGGATTATGTGATATATCAGTTGAAGGGAAACTTATTGCCGGAGTGTTTCTGCGCCACGGGTTCAAGTGGGGTACGCTTGAAGGCGAAAAACAAGGGCGCATAATTTGCGCGAAGGGAGCACATATGATTGTCGAGAACCATGCGCTGTGGGGCGAGGAGCCGACCGAGGATTATCCGGCGACGTTTACGTATTTGGGTGCCGAGCCGTTGCCCGATAAACCGAATGGCCGCCGCCCCGCTGTGATTATCTGTGGCGGAGGTGCGTTTACGCATATCGCTCCGCATGAGCAGGATCCTGTGGCGTTTGCGTTTTTGGATCACGGTTACCAGGCCTTTGTGCTCAACTATGTCACGAGTTCTACGGGTGACGTGAGCTTTCCGCACCCCCAGGCAGATCTTGCCAAGATGGTCGCCACGGTGCGCGCCAACGCCGACGAGTGGCATGTCGATCCTAAGCGCGTGTGCGTCGTGGGCTTTTCTGCTGGCGGCATGATTTGCGCCTCGCTGGCAACACAGTGGAAGACCGGCCCCTTTGCGGCACTTGCCGGGGCGCGTCCGGACGACATTCGTCCCGATGCCGTGGTGCTGGGCTATCCATTGCTCGACTTTGCCTATGTGCGCGACATGCAGACGCGCGATCCGCGCATTGACTTGCGTGTGCCCAAGACGGGCGGCAAGACGGGGCGCGATTTGCTCAACGACTACCTGTCGATGGTGACGGGCGGCGAGGCAACTGACGAGCATCTGGCCGACATCTGCCCCACCACGCATGTTTCGCGTCAGATGCCACCGACCTTTGTGTGGGGCGTGTCCGACGACAAGACGGCGCCGATCGCGCAGGTCTACCCGTTTGCGCAGCGCATGGCCGAGGAGGGCGTTGCATGCGAGATGCACGTCTTCGACCAGGGTGGTCACGGCCTTTCGCTCGGCAACGCCAACACCGCGGTCGACAACGAGGACAAGCAGGTGGCGGTCCGTCCCTGGATCCGCCTAGCCTTCCGCTTCCTGGAGCGCCATCTGTAAGAGTCCCGGCATCCAAGCCCTTCAATAACTTGCGGTGAAATAGTTCCTATCTGGGGCATCAACCAGCCCATCCAGGAACTATTCCACCGCAACTTCGTTTTTGATGCCCCGCCCGGAAACTGCGCCCCAGTTTTGCCTTTCAAGGTGGGACGCAGTTTCCCATAGGGCCTCGACTGGGAAAGCGCGTCCCGTTTCGAGCGGGGATTCCGGGATGCATTTTCCGTAAGAGGCCTGTTTGGGAAACCATATCCCGTTTCGAGCCGGAATTCTGGGATGTAGTTTCCCCGAGAGGCCTCATCGGGAAACTATGGCCCTGAACTCTCCTGCCTGTCCCCATTGCGCCAATTTGCTGATTGAACGTCGTTGCGTGTTCGCGCTATCATGCATGGTTACAATTGGTTAGCCATGGCAAACGGTTAGCCATGGTGAACATAAATACAACGCCCTGTGGGCGCCGGGGGAGGAACACGGACGTGAAGCTCGATACACTCGAGATTGGAAAGGACGCCGTTGTCGCATCGGTGGCATCGGACGATCAGGCACTCCGACAGCATATTTTGGACATGGGTCTAACGCCGGGCACCGAAGTCACCATGATGAAGTACGCCCCCATGGGCGATCCGCTCGAGATCCGCCTGCGTGGCTACGAGTTGACACTGCGCAAGGACGATGCCGCTCGCATCGAGCTCGTGGGTATTCACGACACCGATACGGGTCCGCGCGCTAACGCCGCAATCGGCACGACGGAGCATCCGGCCCTGGGCGAGGGGACGTATTCGCCCCGTGCGGCAAAGACGGCCGTGCCCGAGGGCGCGCCGCTGCACTTTGCCCTCGCCGGCAACCAAAACTGCGGCAAGACCACGTTATTCAACCAGCTGACGGGCTCCAACCAGCA
>CABRFW010000075.1 GCA_902470265.1 uncultured Collinsella sp. | reverse complement strand
CGGTATCGTCCCAGCTCAAGGCGGGCGCAGCGGGGCTTATGGACCAGATGGCGACGCAGATGTCTTCGAGTTTTGCCAACCTGACGAGCGCCATGCACGTGGATGCGAGCGCCTTTGCTCGTGCCATCCATTTCAACATGGACGCCGAGGACCTGAGTTCGCTCATGATGAGCTATGCCAAGGCTTCGAAGCTCACCTACGACAACAATCTGACCACGTTGGGCTATGCGGATGAGGCAGACCCCATCTCGGTTAAGATTTTCCCGCGCGACTTTGAGGCCAAGGAGCGCGTGCTCGATCACATCGATGCGTACAACAAGCAGGTCAAAGCCGCTGGCCACGATGATCGGGCAATTTCGTACACCGACTACATGGGCATCATCATGGGCTCGGTGACCGACATCGTGAACACCATCAGCTTGGTGCTCATCGCATTCGTGAGTATCAGCCTGGTGGTGAGCTCCATCATGATCGGCATCATCACGTACATCAGCGTGCTGGAGCGCAAAAAGGAGATTGGCATTCTGCGTGCGATTGGCGCGTCGAAGCGCAACGTGGCAAACGTGTTCAACGCCGAGACCTTTATCGAGGGCCTCATTGCCGGCGTCTTTGCTGTTGTCGTCGTGGTGCTCGTGAGCTTCCCGGTTAATACCTGGGCGCTTGCGGCCAAACAGGTCCCCAACCTGATGAGCCTGCCCGTGCAGGATGCGCTGGTGCTCATCGCGATTTCGGTGCTGCTGACGGTTGTTGCCGGCCTGCTGCCCGCCCGCAGCGCATCCAAAAAGGACCCCGTGGAGGCCCTTCGTTCCGAATAATGTGACAAAGGGACAACCCTTTTGTCACGGCTAAAAGCAAGGAAGTCGCAAGGGTTGGGGCGGGGTTGTCGGCGAGTGCCCTCGGATACAATCGAAGCCGTGCTAGAAAGAGGCTTCGATGATTAGAAAATCGTTCTTTAATCCGTTCTCGTCGCTGCTGCTTGCGCTTGCCGGGCTGGCTTTTTTGGTCGATGTCCTGCCGCAGGTGGAAGGCCAGACGGGCGTGTTCGCGCCAGCTGTGCTCTTTTTGATGTGGCTGGTGGGCGGCCTGGTGCGCCTGTTTTACGAAAATGAGGCCAAGCGCAGCTTTGATCGCCATATGTTTAAAGCGAACCACGCGGCCGTTTGGAAACGCGTCGATGCGTGTTGGATTCAAGTTGATGCCGACCGGCTTGTGCCCGGCGACGTCGTCCGCCTATATGCCGGCATGCTCTGCCCGGTCGACGTGACCCTTGCCAAGGGCGACCAGGTCCTTGTCTCGGAATCGTCGCTTACAGGCGAGAGCGGTCAGACCGCCAAGCGGGAAGGGGAGACCGTTCGCGCGGGAACGACCATTGTCGACGGCAAGGCGTCGGCAACCGTCCTCGCCCGCATTGCCGATGAGCAGCCCGTTTTGCGCCGTCGCGCTCGAATGGGCACACAGTTTGGTGCCGGCGCCAAGAGCATCTGCGCCGCCCTGGTAAGATGCATGCTCATCGTACTGCCGTTCGTCATTATGATTCGAGGCTTTGTGCTGGGCGACTGGGCGCAGGCACTGCTGTTTGCCCTGGGCACGGCCGTGGGCCTGGTTCCCGAAATGCTGCCGGTTGTCACGAGCGTTTGCCTTTCGGGCAGTGCCCATCGACTAAAAAACAAGCAGGTCATCGTTAAGAACGTTGACGCCATGGAGTCACTGGGCTCCATGGACGTGGTGTGCGTTGACAAGACAGGCACGCTCACCGAAGATGCCGCGGTGCTCGAGTACTACACCGATATCCTGGGCAACGAAAGCGAGCAGACGCTCAACCTGGCGTATCTGGAGAGCACGAGCCAGGGGGCCGCTGCCAATCAGCTCAATCGGGCCATTGCCGATGCGTGCGCGGCACCCGAGCTGCACCTTGCCGCGAAAGACCTTGGCCACGCCTTTGCACTGCATGCCTCTGACCCCTTCGACCACGTCACCAAGGCTTCGGGTGTCAAGCTCGACGCCACGCCCGGGGCGCTTGGTTGTTTGGGGCTACAGGTTCGCCCCGGCAATCATCTGACCATCGTAAAGGGCGAGGTTGAAAGCGTGTGCACACGCTGCGCCTGGGCAAACTTTAAGGGCGAGCTGGTGCCCATGGATGCCGATGGCCGTCAGAGCGCCTACGAGGTTGCCGAGGACATGCGCGCCGATGGCATCAAAGTGCTCGCCGTCGCCTATAGCACGACGTCGGCGGACTGGGATGACCTGGTGCTGTGCGGCTTTTTGGGCTTTTTCGATCGGCCCAAGGCGAGCGCTCGTGCCGCCGTGCAGGCGCTGTCTAACCTTTCCGTCGAGGTGCGCGTGCTCACGGGTGATTCGGCTTCGGTCGCTCGCTCAACATGCTCGCGCCTGGGCATTCCCGCCGATAGCGTTATCACCGGCAGCATGCTTCAGGCCATGGAGGAATCCGAAGCGCTGATCCGGGTGGGGAAGGCTCGCGTGTTTGCCGAGCTTACGCCCGCACAGAAGGCGCAGATCGTTAGCCTGATTCGCCTCTCCGGCCACATCGTCGGCTATATCGGAGACGGCGTGAACGACGTGCCGGCGCTCACATCGGCAGACGTCGGCATTGTCGTGGACTCGGCTGCGGCCGAATCCAAAAAGGTGGCCGACCTGGTGCTGCTCGAGCGCGACTTGGGTGTTGTCGCCGAGGGCGTCAGCGAGGGCAGGACTTCGTTCGCCAATGCCTCCAAGTACATCCGTATCGCATCGAGCTCCAACTTTGGCAATATCTGTTCGGTTGCCGCCTCGAGCATTTTCCTGCCCTTTGTGCCGGCAACCGCTACCCAGCTGCTCTTGCTCAATCTGTGCTACGACGCCACCTGCCTGGCGCTTTCGTGGGATAACGTTGACGATGCAGAGATTGCCCGCCCCAGGGCCTGGTCGGGTAAGGGGCTCGGCAGCTTTATGCTTCATTTTGGCTTTGCGAGCTCGGCCTTCGACATCATTACGTTTGCCATTCTGTTCTTGGGCGTATGCCCCGCCGTCTGCGGCGCGCCCTTTGCCGCGCTCGACGCGGCGGGTCGAGCGGCCTTTATCGCGACCTTCCAAGCCGGCTGGCTGCTGGAATGCGCATGGACCGAATCGCTCGTGCTCCTGGTGTTGCGAACGCGCAGTGTCCGCGACGGGGATCGTCCTTGCACACCGCTCGTGGTGATGGTTGCCGTCATGCTCGTTGTCACGGCGCTCCTTGCGCTCAGTCCGGTGGCGCAGCTGTTTGGGCTCGCCACGCTGCCTGTATGGTATCTGGGCATCGTTGCGCTGCTGAGCGTGTTGTATCTTGTTGTTGCTTCGACGATCAAGCGGGTCTATCTGGCCCGCTCGAGCAGCTTGTTCTAGGGCGGTTCTATGCGTACCAACAGAACCAACATCGCGATTACGCCGGCCGAGGCCGCCGAGCTCAGCAGCGCGCTGTTCTCGTCTGGCAGCGCTGCCGCCCTGGAGCTCGCGCCCGTGTTTGCCGATATCGCATCGGGCAAGCTGACTGCTATCGAGCTGGCGGTTGCCGGCTCGCAGGCAAGTGCCGCCACTGGACCCATCGTTATCGGCGAGCTTTCGATCGACCTGGCCTCGCGCACCGTCAAGGTGTCGGACGCGCCGGTCTCGCTCACGCCCAAGGAGTTCGACATCCTTGCCTTTTTGGCGAGCAACCGGGGTACGGTCTTTAGCAAAGAGGAAATCTACCGGGCGGTGTGGCAAAACGAGTATCTGCTCGATGACAGCAACATCATGGCCTTCGTCCGCAAAATTCGAAAGAAGATTGAGCCCGAACCAGACAACCCCCACTACCTGCTGACTGTATGGGGCGTGGGCTACAAAATGGCCGAGTAACGCTTCGGGTATTCGCTCCCATCGATCCAAATAGTCACTTTGACAATCCTTGCCAAATCGCAAGAAAGCCGCAAGAAACCAGCCATGTGCTCGGTCTTGCGGCTTTTCTATTCTGTAGACAGTCGCGGACGCGAAAGAGAGGTGAGGACCGTGAGCGGCAGTGACAGTACCAGTAACGCAGGACGAAGTTGCCGGCGCGGGTCCACTTTGATGGGGGCGCGCGGCTGATTCGCCCTGCGTCCGATCGATAGAACGGAGCGAGGCAATTGAAGAAGATGACTATGCGCCATACGCCGTCTGCGGTTCAGGCGCAAAACGAACTGATGAGGCATCGCGCGGAGGGTCGCATCCAGTATGCGGCGACCATTCCGCTGACGGAGGCCCTATCCTGGGTCGGCTCGAATCTCGGCGGCCTTAATCGCGACGAGGTCGCGCACAGCGAAGCCGACAACGGGCGTAACGTGGTCACGCGTGGCAAGAAGAAGTCGATTGCCCGCAAGCTTGCGGACGCGTTCGTCAATCCCTTCACGGCGATTCTGTTTTTCCTGGCCATCATTTCGGCAGCGACCGACATGGTGTTTCCAGCGTTGTCGATGATGGGCAGCACGCCCGAAGACTTTGACCCGCTGACGGTGATCATCATCACCACGATGGTCGTGCTCTCGGGCACGCTGCGCTATATCCAGGAAGCGCGCAGCGGCAACGCGGCCGAAAAGCTGCTCGATATGATTACGACCACCGTGACAGTCACCCGCGAGGATGCCCCTAGGACCGAGATTCCCATCGACGACGTGGTGGTTGGTGACATCGTGCACCTGTCCGCCGGTGACATGATTCCCGCCGATGTGAGAATCATTGAGGCTAAGGACCTCTTTGTGAGCCAGGCAAGCCTGACGGGCGAGAGCGAGCCGGTCGAGAAGGTTCCCGCGACGTGCACCGAGTCCGATTCGGCAACGTCGTTCGAGAACATCGCCCTCATGGGCAGCAGTGTGATCTCGGGCAGCGCGACGGCGCTCGCCTTTAGCGTGGGCGAGCAGACCTTGTTTGGCTCTATGGCATCGAGCCTGTCCGAGGATGCCGTAGAGACGAGCTTTTCCAAAGGCGTCAATAGCGTCTCGTGGGTGCTCATCCGCTTTATGATGGTGATGGTTCCGTTTGTCTTTATGATTAACGGCGTCACCAAGGGCGATTGGCTTAATGCTGGCCTGTTTGCCATCAGCATCGCCGTGGGCCTGACACCCGAGATGCTGCCCATGATCGTTACCACGTGCCTTGCCAAGGGCGCCGTGGCTATGAGCAAAAAGCAGACCATCGTTAAGAACCTCAACTCGATTCAAAACTTTGGCGCGATGGACGTGCTGTGCACGGACAAGACCGGCACGCTTACGCAGGACCAGGTGGTGCTGGAGTATCACTGGAACATCGATGGCCAGGAGGATTCGCGCGTTCTGCGCCATGCCTACCTCAACAGCTATTTCCAGACGGGCTACAAGAATCTGATGGATCTGGCGATCATCAAATGCACCGAGGAAGAGGAGCAAAACGACCCGAGTCTCACCGACCTTTCCGAGGCCTATGTGAAGGTCGACGAGGTGCCGTTTGACTTTACGCGCCGTCGCCTTACCACCGTGGTGCGCGATCGAAGCGGCAAAACCCAGATGGTCACCAAGGGTGCAGTCGAGGAGATGCTGTCGGTGTGCTCGCATGCCGAGATTGACGGCGGCGTTCACGTGCTGGACGACGAGGTGCGCGAGCGCATTTTGGCAACGGTCGCCGACCTTAACGACGACGGCTTCCGCGTGTTGGCAATCGCTCAAAAGTCCAACCCGTCGCCTGTCGGTGCCTTTAGCGCCGATGATGAGCGCGACATGGTGCTGATCGGCTACCTGGCGTTTTTGGATCCGCCCAAAGAGTCCACGGCCGATGCTATCGAGGCGCTGCGCAACCACGGTGTAGCCACCAAGATCTTGACCGGCGACAATGAGAAGGTCACGCGCACCATCTGCAAGCAGGTGGGACTCGAGGTCAACAACATGCTGCTCGGCAGCGATATCGCCGCAATGGACGACGCCGAGCTCGCTCGTCGCGCCGAGGACGTGCAGGTCTTTGCCAAGCTTACGCCCGATCAAAAAGCGCGCGTCGTGTCCGTGCTGCGTGCAAACGGTCATGTGGTGGGCTACATGGGCGACGGCATCAACGACGCCTCGGCCATGAAGTCGTCCGACATCGGCATCTCGGTCGATACTGCGGTCGACGTGGCCAAGGAGTCGGCCGATATCATCTTGCTCGAGAAGGATTTGATGGTGCTCGAGGAGGGCATCATCGAGGGGCGCAAGACCTACGCCAACATGATCAAGTACATCAAGATGACCGCAAGCTCCAACTTCGGCAATATGTTCAGCGTGCTTGCCGCATCCGCCCTGCTGCCGTTTTTGCCGATGATGAGCATCCAGCTGATCCTGCTCAACCTGATCTATGACTGCAGCTGCCTGGCGATTCCCTGGGACAACGTGGACGAGGAGTTCCTGCGCGTGCCGCGTACCTGGGACGCTTCGAGTGTTGGCAGGTTCATGATCTGGATCGGGCCCACCAGCTCCATCTTCGACTTTATGACCTATATCTTTATGTACTTCGTTTTCTGCCCCCTGTTCGTGAGCCATGGCGTGCTGTTCAACGACCTGGCGAGCGTCTACTCGGGCGCCGCGCTGGAGCAGATGCAGCTGGCCTACATCGCGCTGTTCCAGGCTGGATGGTTCGTCGAGTCTATGTGGAGCCAGACGCTGGTCATCCACATGATCCGTACGCCTAAGTTGCCGTTTATCCAGAGCCGTGCCTCGGCTCCGGTGATGCTGCTCACGATGACGGGCATCGCGCTGCTCACGCTGATCCCGTTTAGCCCGCTTGGCCCCACGCTGGGTCTGGGCACCCTGCCTGTCGAGTACTTCTTGTTCCTGATTCCGTGCATCTTGCTGTACATGGCGCTGGCGACAAGCCTTAAGAAGGCCTACGTCAAGCGCTACGGCGAGCTGCTGTAGTGGGGGATTGATGCAGAAAGGAGCGTTTGCATGAACTGGACGCAGATTTGGATGGACTTGTTTGGCACCACGGAGTGGCTCGGCCTTAACATGGGCTTTTGGGTGGCCAACGGCGTGGTGTTGGTGGTTGTCGTGATTATGAACGTTGTCTTTTGGAGCATGAAACCGCTGCCGAGGGATGAATAACAAGCGAGGGGGCCGCCTGCCGGGCGACCCCCTCGCTGTTTATAAGCACCAGTAAATCGAAGGTGAATGGTTTCCCGAGAAGTGAACGACCTAATTTGGACCCCTGAAGCACCCACGTTTTTCGACGCTAAAACCGCAGGATTTGAGTGATAAAACCGCAGGAATTGGCCTTCCCAAAGTGTCGATGCATCGAGGGTCCGATTTCACCCGTTCACTTCGCGGAAAAGCATTCACCTTCGTTGCGTAAGGCGACGGATGGAAGGGTGATTATCGTCAAGCAGCTACCTCTGCCTTGTGAATCATCTGAAGCACAAGGCATAATGCATGTAACAAGGGGGCGGTTCCTTTGTCACATCCGTTGATATGAGAGAAGAGTAGATGATTCTTTCGCTTGCCCCTATGGAGGGGATTACCGGGCATGTGTTCCGTCGCGTGCATGCGGAGTGCT
>CABRFW010000074.1 GCA_902470265.1 uncultured Collinsella sp. | reverse complement strand
CTGGATGGACGGTCAGATCGCCCGCATGACTAAGACAGTCTCATGGCTCGGCAAGGTCATGGATCCCATTTGCGACCGCGCGCTGCTGTTCACCGGCGTACTTGGCCTGGTGGTCCGCGGAGAGCTGCCCATCTGGGTCTGCGTGCTCATTATTGGCCGCGACATCTATCTGGGCATCGGCACACTTATCGTTCGCCATTACCACCCTCGTCCCATTGACGTCGTCTTCCCCGGAAAGATTGCGACAGCGCTGCTCATGACCGGCTTCTCGCTCATGCTGCTCGGGTTCCCCGTTATTGACGGCCTGCATCTTTTACCTTCAACCCTTACGGCCTTCCCGGGCCTCAACGGAAGCTCGGTGCCCCTCGGCATCTTCTTTGTGTACGGCGGCGTGATCTTCTCCATGCTCACGGCTGTCATCTACTCCATTAAGGGCGGAGCGGCCATTAAACAGGCTCTCGCGCATCCCGAGGACGAGGACATCGACTTTCTGAACCCTGAAATCGAAGACTGATTCGTTGGGGTATGATTACGTACGGTTCATTATTTGCGGCACGTCCGCGATAAGTTAGGGGTTGTCATGGACAACATGGTTAACAATATGCCTCAGAATGATAAGACTGCTGACGCTACCTGCGTATTCCGCGTGCCTTCAAGCGACGTCACCGTTCCCGACCTCATGGCCAACGTGCGCATCACCGCCCCCGTTCTGTCCATCGTCAAGGGTCCGCAGACGGGTGCCGCTTTTGAGCTCGAGGACGACGTGACCACCATCGGCCGCGATCCCGCGAACGGCATCTTCCTCAACGACATGACTGTTTCGCGCAGCCACGCGCGCATTATTCGCGAGGGCCTCGGCGCTCGCATCGAGGACTTGGGATCGCTCAATGGCACCTGGGTCGACGGTGCCATCGTCAATGCAGCCCCGCTGCACGACGGTTCTTCCGTTCAGATCGGTACGTTTACGCTCATCTACCACGAGAGCACGCCGGAGCGCATCGAAACCGGTGAGTAGGGCATGGCCGAACGCAACTATCTGAGTATCGGCCAAGTCGTCAACCTACTTCGAGGCGCATACCCCGATCTTTCGAACTCAAAAATTAGATTTCTAGAGGATGAGGGGCTCATTACCCCTCATCGTACGCCTAAGGGATACCGTCAGTACTCCAAGGAGGACGTTGATCGCCTGGAGGTCATCCTGCACTTGCAGAAGACCCGCTACATGCCGCTCAACGTGATTAAGCAGCGCTTGGAAAACGCCACGGACCTGTCAACGCTCGCTTACGAGGTGGGCTTGCTGTCCGATGTTCCGCTCAAGACGGAGCCCAAGGAGACTAAGCAAAAGCTGCATCCCATCGAGACCATTCCCGATATGTTGGGCGTCGAGATTTCATTTATCCGCTCGCTCGCCGAGAACGACCTCATTCGCATCATCAAGAGTCCGCAGAATCGAGAGCTCGTCGATGGTCGCGATTTCCCGATCATCCGCTACTGCTCCGAGCTGTCACGCTTCCATATCGAGCCGCGCAACCTGCGTCAGTACGTGTCTTCCGCCAACCGCGAGTCCTCGATGTTTGAGCAGGTGCTCGTGAGCATGCTCGGAATGGATACCTCCGATGACGAGCGCGACGCCAAGCTCGAGCGTGCGTTTAAGAAGCTTCACGACCTGACGGAAGGTGTGCACACTGCGCTGCTCAAGAACCGCGTTTTTGAGTCGCTCAACGCCGTGGTCGAGGACGCCGACATCGATGCACTCGATGAGGAAATCACTCGCTCCGAGTCCACCAAGGCCAAAAACGAAGAGACAGCCGCGCCGGCTTCGCACGAGGATTCTCTCGTAAAGCCGCTCAAGGTCGTCGCCCCTTCGCAATCCGGCACAGCCACCGCGGGCATATAACCGCTGCCGAAATTTCGGCAACCCATTGAAAGGGCATGCAATGTACGACTTCGAATCTCAAATCGTCGATATCCCCGACTATCCCGAGCCCGGAGTCATCTTTAAGGACATCACGCCGCTCTTTGGCAATCCCGAGGCGCTCAAAGCCATGACCGATGCCCTCGCCGAGCACTTTGCCGGCATGGGAATCACCAAGGTCGTGGGTCCCGAGGCTCGCGGCTTTATGGTTGGCGTACCGGTGGCTGTAGCCCTTGGCGCCGGCTTTGTTCCCGCACGTAAACCGGGCAAGCTGCCGCGTGAGACCGTAAGCCAGAGCTACGAGCTCGAGTACGGCACCGATTCAATTGAGATCCATGCCGACGCTATCAGCTCTAAAGATACCGTGTTGATTCTGGACGACTTGGTCGCGACGGGCGGAACCGTCGAGGCAACAGGTAAACTGGTGCGAGATATGGGCGCAAAGCTTGTCGGTTACGGTTGTATCCTTGAGCTTGCGTTTCTCAACCCGCGCGAGAAGCTCACGCCGTCTGATGACGATGTGGAGCTCTTTAGCCTGGTGACGGTGGACTAGCCGTTACCCTTAGTTACTGGAAAGGAAGCTACATGCGCACAGCAAACACGCACAAAAACATGGCACGCTGCGCTGCTACGGCAACCCTCGCTTGTGTTTTGGGCTTGGGCCTCGCGGCTCCTGCCTACGCCGATACCGCATCCGACCTTGCCGCTGCTCGTACGAAGCTCGAGCAGATCGGTACCCAAACTCAGCAGATTTACGATGAGCTCGCCACGCAGACGCAGGCGCTCGATCAGACTGCCGGCGAGATCACGCAAAAGCAGCAGGAGATCGCCGATGGTCAGGCTAAGCTCTCGACCTATGTCGCCGGCGAGTACAAGACCGGTGGTCTGAGCCTACTTCAGGTTCTGACGGGCGTCGACGACCTGAGCGATATGCTCAACCGTCTGTTCTACTACGGCAAAGTTTCCGATAAGCAGGCTCAGACCATTCAAGAGGTCAAGGAGCTTAAGCAGCAGCTCACCGATAAGCAGGCCGAGCAGGAGAAGAACGTCGCCGCCACGCAAAAGAAGGTCGACGAGCTTAACGCCCAGCAGGCTGAAGCCCAGAACGTCGTAAACTCTCTGGATTCACAGCTGCAGGCCGAGCTTGCCGCCGAGGCCGAGGCCAACGCCGCGCTGCAGGCTGGCATCAACGCCAGCACCGCCGAGAAGGCCACGGTGAGCAACGAGACTGCCGGTACGACCGAGAACACCAACAACGGTGGCCAGACCAGCAATAACAACAACCAGGGCGGCAACACTCCGGCTCCTACGCCGGCACCTGCTCCGACGCCGCAGCCCTCCACGCCCGCTCCGGCTCCGACGCCTTCTGCTCCGAGCCAGTCTGTTGATGGCGGTTCTGTTGTCTCGCGTGCATACAGTAAGCTTGGTTGCGCTTATTCCTGGGGCGGAATTGGCCCGAACAGCTTCGACTGCTCTGGTTTTGTTAGCTATTGTCTCACTGGTCGCTATTGCCGCCTGGGCACCACGGGCACCTTTATGGGCTGGACGCGTGTGTCCGATCCGCAGCCCGGTGACGTTGTTGTCAACTCGTACCACACCGGCATTTACATCGGTGGTGGTCAGATGATTCATGCTTCCGACTACAACACGGGTGTTATCATCAGCTCCGTTGCCGCCGGCATGAACAATAACTACATCTTCGTGCGTTACTAAGTCATCTTACACAGCGTGTGAATGTGGACCTCGTGGCTTTGAACCATGGGGTCCATTCTTTTGCCTTTCGTGCAGTCCGCTATCTAGTTTTGAATACTAGATAGCGGCCCAATCGGTCTGCAAGAAGGCTATAATTGTTTGGGAACAATTAGAAAGGACCCTCTATGAGCTGGGCACTTATCTCAGATTCAAGCTGTAACCTCCGCGATTGGCAACCGACCGCGCCCCATACCACCTTTGCATTTGCGCCCCTCAAAATTCGAGTGGGGGAGCGTGAATTCGTCGATGACCTTTCGCTCGATGTTCATGAGCTCAACTGCGCTGTTCAGGCGGAGACGAACGCTTCTTCGAGCGCTTGTCCCAGCGTGGGGGAGTGGGCCGAGCTCTTCAAATTGGCAGACAAGACCATCTGCATGCCGATCTCTGAGGGCGTGTCGGGCAGCTACAACGCGGCAGCCACGGCTCGCGATATGGTTCTTGCCGAGGAGCCCGACCGACAGATTCATCTAGTCAATTCACGCGCAGCTGGCGGCAAAATGGACCTCATTTTCTTGCTGTTCGACCGCTATCTTACAAGCAATCCGAATGTCTCATTCGAGGATGCTTGCGCATACTTCGATAGCCTTGAACAGAACAGCAAAATCCTCTTCAGTTTGTGCAATTACGAAAACCTCGCCAAAGCCGGACGTATCCCTAAGGCAGCCGGCGTCATTGCCAACAAGCTCAATATCCGCATTTTGGGCACGGCGAGTGAGGCCGGTAAAATCGAACTCGTCGGGCACACGCGTGGCGAAAAGAAGATGCTCAACAAGATCATCGACACTATGGAAGCCGAGGGCTTTACGGGCGGTGAGGTCATCATCGATCACGTTGAGAACGAAGCTGGAGCCCACGCGCTTACTGATCGCATAGTCGAACATTGGCCCGGCTCCAAGACCATCATCATGCCCTGCAACGGCCTGGATTCCTATTACGCCGAGATGCACGGCCTGATCATCGGCTACGGCATGGGCGTAGCTTCGGGCAAATAAAGTCCAACCAAGCAAAAAAACGGGCGGGACAAAGCGACAGATGGCTCTTTGTCCCGCCCGTTTTATACGTCGGCTAGCTATTAAACCCGTTGAACTTGAGATAGCTCATCAAGTAAGCCTTCGAAACAAAGGATGAAACCGCGCTGCGCACAAGCAGCGACTCACGCGTTACCTGATGCGCCGTATCGGGAACCGGCGTCTGCTCGACAGAAAACGCCGAACGAATCGATGCCTCGAGCTGATCGACCACATAGTCGAAGGCCGTCGGGGCATCGTAGCTCAAACGCTGAATGTTAAAGAGCGCCTGCACCGCAGCAATAGGTAGCACCTGCTTAAAGATGCAGATAGCGATCAGGCGGGCAATCTGCTCGCGACCATACTGCTTTTTGACCGGAGCAGGCACCAGGCCGACCTTCACGTAGTTATTGATCATCGATGGCGTAATGACAGGCTGCTCAACGCAAATAGACAGCGGCTCCATCCACAGCGCAACATACTCAATGACCTGGTCGCGGTAGAGCGTCACATTGGGCAACTGGTCATAGCGCGGCAGACTCAACGTATTGAGTTTGCGCACGATATCGGACTGAATAAATGCATCGGGCAGCACAGTGGGCTGAATATCCTCAGGCTTAATGCTGACCGACGAATCGGACATCGGGATAACGCGTTTGGCGTGGTTCATAAGGATCCTCCGTTCATTAGCTATATTGTATTCTAGGTTATCTAGTTTTGCATACCATATAGCCGGCAAGTAAAAGTGGTTGGACAGCACATTGATGCACCGTCCAACCACTTTGTTTTAAAGATAGCAACCTTACATAAGATATATTATCGTACTTATCTACGGAGAAATGCGTATGCGCTGGTTGCCGCTATAGCTCCGTCAGAAACCGCGGTCACAACCTGGCGTAAACGCTTGGAACGGATATCGCCAGCGGCAAATAGACCTGGCGTGCGGGTCGCCATGGATTCATCAGTTAGAATGCCGCCATCAGGCGCCAGATCGACTAGATGCTCAACAAGCTCGGTATGGGGTTGCGTCCCGGTATAGACAAAGATGCCAAAAGAGCCGGGCTCAAATGACTCGGTATGAATTTCCCCGGATGAATTGTCCTTAAAGGCGATCGTCGTTGGCATCGCTTCACCAGAAAGTTCAACAATACTAGTTTGGTACCTAACTGTAATATTGTCCTTTTCGAGTACTTTCTGAACAACACCATCAGGTGCACGGAACTGATCGCGACGCAGGACGATGGTCACGCTGCTGGCGATTTCTGACAAGAACAGGGCTTCCTCACAGGCAGCATTGCCGCCGCCAATGACAAAAACCTGCTTGCCACGGAAGAACATGCCGTCACATGTTGCGCAATATGAAACGCCACGACCGCGATACGTATCCTCGCCAGCGAAACCAGCAGATCGCGGCGTGGCACCCATGCAAGCGATAACGCTCGAGGCCAGCGTATCGCCCATATCGTGATGCACCGTAAACAGCGCTGCATCGGCATCGTAATCGATACCCGTAACCATGCTCCATGCGACCTGTGCTCCCAGGCCCTCTGCATGCTGCTGAAAACGCTCGCCGAGTTCGGCGCCGCTCAAGAGCGGAATGCCCGGATAGTTCTCGACTTCATTGGTCGTGGCGATCTGTCCACCCGACATGCCCTGCTCAATCACGGTCGTCGTTAGGTTGGCGCGCGCCGCGTAAATGGCTGCAGCATAGCCCGCAGGGCCGCCGCCGATAATAGCAACATCGATCGGCTGATGGGTAGTCATGAAGAGACCTCCTGTCGAAAGATTGGCGTTCTTTGCGCTCATACCCAAATTTACGTGAACATGACACTCATGCACTACAATGATAAATCGCGTAACAAAGCTGAAGGGGAGTTATCGATGGATCAAATGCAGACGAGCAATAGCGCTCCCCTGCCCATGCAAGCTACTCCCCAACCGGAGCAAATGACCGTTTCACCTGCACAAAAACCCCTAGTAACTATCGTGCACGCATCGGTTGGATCGGGCCACAAAGCCGCCGCCAACGCGATTGCACAAGCATTTGACCTTATCAGCGGCACCAAGGGAATCCCTGAGGATGTTGAGATCGAAGTCCTGGATATCCTCGATTTTGGACGTATTAGGTTCGATGGTAATAAAACAGCAGCTTCGTTTACCGGCGCCACGCGTCCCATATATGACCTAACCTGGCGATACACGTTTACGGGACATCTGCTCTGGGGCGGAGGCACGGCATGGTCACGTATTATGTTCCCTGCCTTCAACGAATATGTCCGCACCCGCAGGCCCATAGCCGTGGTCGCAACACACATCACGGCGGCCAACGTCGCTGTGGGTGCCCGCGTCATCACGGGTATCGATTATCCCGTCATCTGCGTACCAACAGACTATGAAGTCGAAGGCTTTTGGCCCCACAAGGACACCGATCTGTTCTGCGTAGCCAACGAATTTATGGCCGAGACACTTCGCCCCCGTAAAGTTCCCGAGACCAAAATCCGCATTACAGGCATCCCCATTCGCGCCGGGTTTGATACGGACTACAATCGCGAGGAAGAACTCGAGAAGTTCAATCTCCCCGCTGACAAGACCGTTGTGTTGGTGATGGCCGGTGCCAGTTTGCCTCAACCGTACGTTCGCTTTCGCGCGGAGATGGACCGCACACTCCCCTTCCTGCGCAGCTTCGAGGACATGCACTTTGTCTTTTTGCCGGGCAAGGATGAGGAATACGCCACCCGCCTCAAGACGCTCTTCGACGCCATGAAGCTCGAAAACGTCACGGTTCTGGACTACGTGGACGATATGGCAGCCCTCATGCACGGCTGCGACCTGGCAATCCTCAAATCGGGCGGACTCACCGTCACCGAATGCCTATGCGCGCATCTGCCGATGA
>CABRFW010000073.1 GCA_902470265.1 uncultured Collinsella sp. | reverse complement strand
GCTCTTCCGATCTTATTTTTAGCCGCCCTGCGTTGTTTAGACACAGGAAAAGATCCGATCTTTTGCCAAAGCATTTCGGAACGGTTTCAAAACCGCAGGTAGAAGTGTTAACGACCGGTAAACGGTCGATTTATCACCGTGAGCGGTGCAAAAACGTTTTACCGTATGAATCAACGAAAGCGACCTCTTCTGGGGTGATATAGTGACAACAACACGTCACGTGGTTACTACCAGTTTAGAAACCACTGGTCTTCAAAGTACGCTTTCTAAGAAGCTTTAAGGGCGAGCGCCCGCTGGCTTCCGAAAATCATCGGACTCAGATCGTACACACCTTCGGAAGGGAAATTTGAATGGTTGGCTTTATTCTTACCGGTCATGGACAGTTCGCACCCGGCCTAGCTAGCGCTATCGCTATGGTTGCCGGCGACCAGCCCGCTTTTACCGTCGTTCCTTTTGAGGGCGACCAGGCTGCTTCCTACGGTGAGGATCTCCGCGCCGCTATTACCGCCATGCGCGAGGAGTGCGATGGCGTGCTCGTCTTTACCGACCTGCTTGGTGGCACCCCGTTCAACCAGGCGATGATGATTGCCCAGGATGTCGACAACGTCGAGGTTCTGACCGGCACCAACCTTCCCATGGTTATTGAGCTTCTGTTCCTCCGCGGCAACGCCACGCTCGCCGAGCTTGGCGAGCAGGCCGTGACCGTTGGCCAGACGGGCATCACCGCCCAGACGGTCGCATCCGTTGCCGGCTCCGACGAAGAGGATATCTTCGGCGACGAGGACGGCATCTAATGGCCGATTTCGGAGCCAACGTCCTGAGCTCCTCGGTCGCCCTTTTAGGCCTGCTTGTCATCATGGGCTTGATTTACACCATCTGGTCGCAAATCAACATGAAGAAGAAGCAGAAGTACTTCAAGGAGCTGCACACCGAGCTCAAGCCGGGTCAAGAGGTTCTTTTCGCCGGCGGTATCTACGGAACCGTCAAAGGCATCGAAGGCGAGAAGGTCCAGATCAAAGTCCGATCCGGAGCCGTCGTAGATGTTTCGCGTTACGCGATTCAGGAGATCAAGTAACTGTCGTCAGCAAATAACGAAAGGAAGCTGATCAACATGGCAGAACCCAACATTCTTCTTACCCGCATCGATAACCGACTGGTTCATGGTCAGGTTGCCACCCAGTGGAACTCCACCCTGGGCTCCAACCTCATCCTCGTCGCCAACGACGACGTGGCGTCCAACACCATGCGCCAGAACCTCATGAAGATGGCCGCTCCCGCCGGCGTCGCTACGCGTTTCTTCTCTCTGCAGAAGACCATCGACGTCATTGGCAAGGCGAGCCCGCGCCAGAAGATCTTCATCGTGGCCGAAACACCGGAAGACGTGCTTACGCTCGTCAAGGGCGGTGTGCCTATAAAGAAGGTAAACATCGGCAACATGCACATGTCGGAAGGAAAGCGCCAAGTCGCCACCTCCGTCGCAGTTAACGACGAGGATGTCGCTGCGTTTAAAGAGCTGCAGGAATTGGGGGTGGAGTTGGAGATCAGGCGCGTTCCGAGCACGCCTGTTGAGGACACGAGCAAGCTCTTCTCGTAATCCTCATGATCCACGTTGTCAGGAATGAAACCCTGACATTCTGTACGTGAAATCCAAAGTGCGTACATTCATTTTGAAAGGAGGAGCAAGATGGAATACTCGATCATCCAGATCGCTCTGGTCTTCGTCGTCACGTTCATCGCGGCAATCGACCAGTTTGACTTCCTCGAGTCTCTCTATCAGCCCATCGTCACCGGCGCCGTCATCGGTCTTATCCTTGGCGACCTCAACACCGGTCTTCTCGTGGGTGGTACCTATCAGCTCATGACGATCGGCAACATGCCGATCGGAGGCGCTCAGCCGCCTAACGCCGTCATCGGCGGCATCATGGCAGCCATTCTCGCTATCGCCACGGGCCTCGAGCCCAACGCGGCAGTCGGCCTCGCCATTCCGTTCGCTCTGCTTGGCCAGCTCGGCGTTACCCTGGTCTTCACGCTTATGTCCCCGCTTATGTCCACGGCCGATAACATGGCTCACAACGCGGACACCAAGGGCATCGAGCGCCTGAACTACTTCGCCATGGCTCTGCTCGGCCTGATCTTCGCTGTCGTCGTCACCCTGTTCTTCATCGCTGGCGCTACCATTGGTCAGACCATCGCTTCCGCCATCCCGACTTGGCTGCAGACCGGTCTCTCCGCTGCAGGCGGCATGATGCGCTTCGTCGGCTTCGCCGTCCTGCTCAAGGTTATGATGAACCGCGATATGTGGGGCTTCTTCCTCATGGGCTTTGGCCTCGCGCTCATCACCGTTGCCAACGATTCGCTGGCAACCCCTGCTCTGCTCATCCTCGCTCTCATCGGCTTCGGCATCGCTTTCTGGGACTTCCAGCAGCAGACCGAGCTGAAGGGTGCAGCTGTTTCTGACGGAGGTGACTTCGAAGATGGCATCTAATGAGTATGTGATCCCGGAGCACTACGAGGATCTCACTCCTGCTCCGCAGCTCGACCAGAAGACCCTCAACAAGATGGCTTGGCGCTCCTGCTTCCTGCAGGCCTCGTTCAACTACGAGCGTATGCAGGCCGCCGGCTGGCTCTACTCCATCATCCCCGGTCTGGAGAAGATCCACACCAACAAGAACGACCTCGCGGCTTCCATGAGCCACAACCTGGAGTTCTTCAACACCCACCCGTTCCTTGTCACCTTTGTTATGGGCATCGTGCTTTCGCTCGAGCAGAACAAGGTTGACATCCCCACGATCCGCGCCGTCCGCGTCGCCGCAATGGGCCCGCTCGGTGGTATCGGTGACGCCCTGTTCTGGCTGACGCTCGTGCCTATCACGGCCGGCATCACCTCCAACATGGCCATCAACGGCAACGCTGCTGCGCCGATCATCTTCCTGGTGATCTTCAACGCCGTCCAGTTCGCTCTGCGCTTCTGGCTCATGAACTGGTCCTACAAGCTTGGCACCAGCGCTATTGACGCTCTGACCGCCAACATGCAGGCCTTCACGCGTGCTGCTTCCATCATGGGCGTCTTCGTCGTCGGTTGCCTGGTCGTCACCATGGGTGGCACCCAGATCAACCTCCAGATCCCCAACGGCACCACCCGTGGCCTCTCCGCTACTACCGTGATCGTCTCCGAGAAGGAGGCCGAGAACTTCACCGGTATGGAGGGCATCGATACCGAGACCGCTGAGGCCGGTACCATCGCCATGACCGATAAGGACGGCAACGCCCTTACCGCCTCCGATGCTGACGGCAACGCTGTCGAGTGCGGCGTCACCGATCTGGGCAACGGCATGGAGTCCGTGACCTACGGCACCGTTACCGAGGATCCGGTCAACTTCTCTGTTGCCGACACCCTCAACACCATCGTCCCGAAGCTCGTCCCGCTTATGCTTACGCTGCTGCTTTACTACATGTTCGCTAAGCACAGCTGGACCCCGACCAAGGGCATTCTGCTGCTCTTCGTCCTCGGCATCCTGGGCGCTGGCCCGCTTGGTCTCTGGCCGAGCATCTGGTAAGGCTCTAGCTTGAGGGGTGTGTCCCTACGCGGCTCACACCCCGACCCCTTAAGCCATGTGTATGTTAAAAGCCGCGTGCTCGAAAGAGCGCGCGGCTTTTGTTTTCTTGTTGATTCGGGTGTGGCAGACAGATAATGCTAAACACCCAAGGTAGTAGCCGAGTTTGAGAAAATGGGAGGATAGGATGGCGATCGGAGCGCGTAAGCAACCGCTGTACGATCAGCTGGTCGATATTCTGACCGAAAAGATCGACCATGAATATCGCGCCGGTGACATGATTCCTTCCGAGCGCGAACTATCGGAGCGCTATGGTCTCTCGCGCACTACGGTACGCCTGGCTCTGCAGGAACTGGAGCGTTTAGGACTGGTGGTTCGGCAGCACGGTCGCGGTACCTTTGTGACCGACCGTTCGGCAAAAGCAACCAATCTTATGCAGTCCTACAGCTTTACCGAGCAGATGCGCGCGATGGGTCGAGAACCCGAGACCACGATTCTCGAGTTTTGCGAGATGGAGGCCGATAAGAATCTGGCCGAGCATATGGGATTGCGCATCGGTGATCGCATTTTTAAGCTCAAGCGCCTTCGTTCTGCCGACAACATGCCCATGATGGTCGAACGCAGCTATCTACCGGTTCGTCAATTTCTGTCCCTAAAGCGACCGCTGCTGGAGCGTAAGCCGCTTTACGATGTGATTGAGCAGGACTTTCAGCAAAAGATTCGCGTGGCCGAAGAGGAGTTCTATGCGAGCATAGCCCGTCCCACCGATGCCCACCTTTTGGGAATTGTCGAGGGCTCGCCTGTGCTCGATTTGGTCAGGACTACGTATAACGAGTCAAACGAGGTAGTGGAGTACACACTCTCGGTTGCTCGTGCCGATCAGTTTAAATACAAGGTTTACCACCAGCGCAGTAACTAGTGCTCGCATCGTTTCCATATGGTGATTCTTTGCATTTAACTGGTTACTACCAGATAACCAACCGAAGTGTATAATTGCACGTCAGAGGATTACTTCTAGAGAGAGGTATTAGAAATGTTCGAGAAGAGTGTCGAGGAGCTCACCGAGCTCGGCGCCCAGATCACCACGGCCGAGATTGCTCAGCAGCCCGAGCTTTGGCGTGATACGCTCAACATCTATCGCGAGAACAAGGAGGCCATCGAGGCCTTCCTGGCCGAGGCTCGCGCTATGGGCGAGGGCCGTCTGTCCGTTGTCTTCACTGGTGCCGGTACGTCCGACTACGTTGGCGATACTTGCGCCCCGTACCTGCGTCACGCTGGCAACACTGATCTCTACGACTTTAAGCCCATTGCCACGACCGACATCGTGAGCGCCCCGCGTGACTTCCTGCGCGCCGAGGATCCCACGCTCGTGGTTTCCTTTGCCCGCTCTGGCAACAGCCCCGAGAGCCTTGCCGCCGTTGCCGTTGCCAAGGAGCTCGTCCACAACGTCAAGTTCCTCAACATCACCTGCGCTCCCGAGGGCAAGCTCGCCGTCGAGTCTGCCGATGATCCCAATGCGCTGACGCTGCTCATTCCGCGCGCCAACGACAAGGGCTTCGCCATGACCGGTTCTTATTCCTGCATGACCCTGCTCTCCACCCTTATTTTCGACACTGCCTCTGACGAGCAGAAGGCCGAGTGGGTCGAGACCATCGCCAAGATGGGCGAGGAGGTCATCTCCCGTGAGCCCGAGATTGCCGATTACCTGGCTGGCGACTTCAACCGCGTGACCTACTTGGGTTCTGGCTCCTTCGGTGGCCTTGCCCAGGAGAGCCAGCTCAAGATCCTCGAGCTCGCTCACGGTCTGGTCGCTACTTCCTACGACACCTCCATGGGCTATCGTCACGGACCTAAGTCCTTCGTCGACGATAAGACGCTCGTCTTCGTGTTCGTCAACAACGACGCCTACACCCGTCAATACGACATCGACATCCTCAACGAGATCGGTGGCGACGAGATCGCTCAGCACACCATCGCCGTTCAGCAGGAAGGTGCCACCGTCTATGAGGGTGAGTCCTTCACCTTTAAGGGTTACGAGGCACTTCCCGAGGGCTACCTTGCTCTGCCGTTCGTGATGTTTGCCCAGGCTATCAGCCTGCTCAACTCCGTGCGCGTGGGCAACACGCCCGATACGCCGAGCCCCACCGGCACGGTCAACCGCGTGGTTAAGGGCGTGACGATTCACCCCTTCACCGCTTAATCGCGTCCCCCTGTAAGGGCGCCCGTCCGCTCATAACGGCGGGCGGGCGCTTTTTGTTTTTACATGGACCGGGTATAAGTATCACCACGGTCAACTGCTTCAAGAAGCAAGGAGTGCATATGAGCACATACGCAATTAAGGCTGACAAGTTCTTCTTGCCGGCAGGCCCGCAACTGGGCGGCTATCTTATGGTCGAGGATGGCGTCTTTGGCGCCTGGCAGGCCGACGAGCCCTCTTGCGAGATTAAGGACTACACAGGATCGTGGATTGCGCCGGGTATGGTCGATACTCACATCCACGGCTTCTACAACCACTCAACTACCGATAACGATCCCGAGGGCATCGATATCAGCTCGACTGAGCTCGCCCGTCGCGGTACCACCAGCTGGCTGCCCACGACGTTCACCGATGGCGTCGAGCAGATCAAGGACGCCTGCGCCGCCATCGCCCAGGCGGACGAGGGTCGCGGCCCCGACTTCTGTGGTGCTCGTATCCAAGGCATCTACCTGGAGGGCCCCTTCTTTACCATGAAGCACGTGGGCGCGCAGAACCCCGCTTATCTTATCGATCCCTCCGAGGAGGTCTTCGATCAGTGGCAGGAGGCTGCGGGTGGTCGCATCGTTAAGAGCGCCATGGCGGCCGAGCGCGACGGTGCCGCTGCTTATGCAGCTGCTCTGAACGCCAAGGGTGTGGTGACCAGCATCGGTCACTCCGACGCCACCTACGATGAGTGCATCGCCGCCATCAACGCCGGTGCCAGCTGCTTTACGCATACCTATAACGGCCAGCGCGGGCTGCATCACCGCGAGCCCGGTGTCGTGGGTGCAGCCATGTCCACGCCCGAGACCTACGCCGAGATCATCTGTGACGGCAAGCACGTAAACCCTGCCGCCATCAAGGCACTGCTGCAGGCAAAGGGCTGGCAGCACACGGTGCTCATCACCGACTGCCTGGGTTGCGGCGGCATGCCCGAGGGCAGCTACACCAGTGGTGGCATGGACGTCATCATGAAGGACAACCTGTGCTGGCTTGCTGACGGCAAGAGCATTGCCGGCTCGGTGCTCACGCTTGCCCAGGGCGTCAAGAACATCGTTGACTGGGGCATCGCCAGCGCCGATATCGCCATTCGCATGGCAACCGAGGTGCCGGCACGCTCCGCGCACATCGAGGATAAGTGCGGCAGCATCATGCCGGGTCGCGACGCCGACTTTGTCGTGTTCGACCATGAGCTCACCCTCGTCGAGACGTATGTTGGCGGCCAGAGCGTCGGCAACGCCTTTACCGAGTAACGATAGAAAAAGACGGCGGGCCCGAATCTGCTCGGACCCGCCGTATGGGTTAAACGCTCAAAAGCACCTTCACAGTTACAGCTTGTTAGCGATCTTCTTTGCCGTGCGCTTGACGCCGGCCACAAGACCTCCCGCAGGATGCTCCTTTTCGTAGGCTAGACGCTTCTCACGCTTGGCGTACTCTTCGACGATGATCTCGCCATACTCGTCTTCGATCTTGTCGAAGAAGTCGACGGCGCCCTTAATTTCCTCGGCGGTCGGGTGTCCCTTTTGGACACCGCCGGCGAGCTTGAACGGCCCCCACGTATCAAAGCCGGGGCAGCCGTAGACACCCATAAAGATGGCCTGCCTCATGCGGCAGATGCCATCGATATCCTTGCCGTACCACTTGTTTTTGCCACCGTAGGTCATAAGGCCAAACACCTTGTCCTGCGGCTGCAGCACGTTAGTGAGCACGCGTGCCATGTCCTTGTCGATCTCGGAGTAATAGATGCCCGTGGCGACACCGATCAGATGGTATTCGTGCAGGTTGGGATACTCGTTTTTACCG
>CABRFW010000072.1 GCA_902470265.1 uncultured Collinsella sp. | reverse complement strand
GTCATCGCGTCACTTGTCGACAAGGGCCTGGTGCGTGAGCTCGGCCGCGACCCCCAGCGCGGTCAAGCCATCATCTACGGCACGACCAACGCCTTCTTGGAAAAGTTCGGTCTGCGTTCCACCCGCGACCTGCCCGACCTGGAGCAGTTTGCCCCCGACGAGCAGTCGCGTCAGTTTATCCGTGAGCGCCTGAGCGGCCGCAGCATTCAGTCCACGCTCGAGGAGCAGGCCGATGACCTGGACGAAGAGCGCGAACTGCTCGATACCGATGTTGAAGATGTTGAGGCAGTCGAGAACTTGGAGACCCTGGTCGTCGACGAGACCTCGGAGGATTTGCATGACGAGGACTAACGAAGTAGGGGAGACGCGCGCCATGGGCAACGCAGTACCCACGACCGACGCCCAGCCCGTCTATCCGCACACCATGCGCCTGCAGCGCTTTTTGGCGCGCGCGGGCGTGGCGAGCCGCCGTGGCTCGGAGGACTTGATGACCGCTGGTCGTGTGACGGTAAACGGCGAGGTCGCGACCGAGCTGGGTACCAAGGTCGATGTCGACCGCGACCATATCGAGGTCGACGGCATGCCCGTCAAGCTCAACCAGGGCGCCGTGTACTTGATGCTCTACAAGCCGACCGGCTACCTCACCACCATGAGCGATCCGCAGGAGCGCCCTTGCGTGGCCGACCTGGTCCCCCGCGACCGCTTTCCGGGACTTTTCCCGGTGGGCCGCCTGGACCGCGACACCACAGGCCTTTTGCTCTTTACCACCGACGGCGACCTGTCGCAGGACCTGCTGCATCCCAGCAAGCACGTCTACAAGACCTACCAGGCACTCGTGGACGGGCAGCTGACCGACCGCGATCTAGAACCGCTCCGCCGTGGCATCGAGCTCGACGACGGCCTATGCCAGCCAGCAATCTGCCGAGTCATCAACGCGCGCGAGGCCGTAGCCGTGGCTCCGCAAGGCGTCAAGCCCGGCACCACCGCTGTGGAGGTCATTATCCGCGAGGGGCGCAAGAACCAGGTTAAGCGCATGCTGAGCAAGATTCACCATCCGGTAATCCGTCTGCATCGCTGCAACTTTGCCGGCCTTGAGCTCGAGGGCGTGGCCAAGGGCTCGTGGCGCGAGCTCACCGACCGCGAGGTGCAGATCCTCAAAAGCGGCGGCATCCCTCCCAAGCAGGCCAACGCCAAGCGCAACGGCGGCAAGCCCCAAGACACGCCCGCCAGCCGCATGCGTCACCACGGCAGCCACGGCTCCGCACCCAAGCGCAACACCTACCGCGAGCGCTACACGGGCTAGGCAACCCGCCGCGCCCCAGCGCCCGCGAACCATACCAGCACGTCAACCATCGAAAGGAAGCATTGCATGATCGTCGCCATCGACGGCCCCGCCGGTTCCGGCAAGTCCACCATCGCCAAGGAGATCGCCCGCCAGCTGGGCTTTAACAAGCTCGACACGGGCGCCATGTATCGCGCCGTCACCTTCGCCGCGCTCGACCGCGGCATCGATCTGGACGACGAGGCGGCCATCGACGCCCTCGCCGAGCAGATCGAGATTCGCTTTACCAACGGTACCGGCGAGGATACGCGCCTGACCATCGACGGCCAGGACGCTTCGGCCGCCATTCGTACCCCGCAGGTCGACGCCAACGTGTCCAAGGTCTCGGCCTACCCGGGCGTGCGCGCCGCCATGCTCATTCACCAGCGCCGCGCCGCCGAGGACCGCGATATCGTGGCCGAGGGTCGCGACATCGGAACCGTCGTGTTCCCTAACGCGCAGGTCAAGGTCTTCCTGACCGCCGACCCGCGCGAGCGCGCCCGCCGCCGCGTGCTGCAGCGCCACCAAAACGACGCTCTGCCGCTCACGTCCGCGCAACTCGAGAACGAGGTCGACGAGACCCTCGACGCCCTCAAGCAGCGCGACAAGCTCGACAGCAGCCGCGAGGTCGCCCCGCTCGTCCCCGCCGAGGACGCCGTGCACGTCGACTCCACCGCCCATACCATCGACGAGGTCGCCCGCATTATCGAGGGCCTCATCAACCAAAGGAGGTAGCCCATGCGCCTGTTTAAGCAGACGCCCGAGGACTATTACAACGCCCCCTATGACGAGTTTCCGGCGCTCATCCGCGGCACCGTCGTCGTAGTCATGGCCATCCTTTGGGCCTTCTCCAAGCTCATGTGGCGCTGGAAGGTCGAGGACGCCGATCTTCTGTTTGAGCGCCAGGAAGGCCGCGGCAGCGTGGTCATCTGCAACCACACCTCGATGGCTGAGCTCTTGGCCGTGGAGACGGCACTGTTCTTTGGCGGCCGCCGCATTCGCCCCATCTTTAAGTCCGAGTTTGCCAAGAGCAAGATTGTGCGCTGGGCTTTTAGCCGCGTTGGCGGCATCCCCGTGGAGCGCGGTACTGCCGATATGAAGTGCCTGCGCGCCGCCCAGCACGCGCTGCAACGCGGCGAGGACGTCCTGATCTTCCCCGAGGGCACGCGCATCCGCTCGCGCGAGATCAAGCCCGAGGTCCACGGCGGCTTTGCGCTCATCGCACAGATGGGCAAGGCGCCCGTCAACCCGCTCGCCATCTGCGGCTGGTCCGACATCACGCCCGCGGGCAAAAAGCTCATGCGTCCCAAGAAGTGCTGGATTCGTGCCGGCAAGGCCGTCTCGCTTTCCGATGCACCGGCCGAGCTTAAGCGCAAGGAGCGCCTGGCTTGGTTTGAGTCCGAGGCCATGAGCCGCGTATACGCCATGCGCGACGAGCTGTGCGCCGAGCATCCGGGCAGGTTCTAGCCATGGGTGAGAACGTCATGAATACAGCTGCGGCCGCCGCTGAGGAGGTCGTCCCCACCATCGAGATCGCTGCCCACGCGGGCACCTGCTACGGCGTTCAGCGCGCGCTCGACATGGCACTGGCCGCCGCGCCGCAGGCAGGGGAGAGCGCTCAGGTCCATACCTTGGGTCCGCTCATCCATAACCCCATCGTTGTACGCGAGCTTGCTGAGGCAGGCGTTGGCTTGGCCGAAAACCTGGATAATGCCGCATCGGGCACCGTGATCATCCGCGCTCACGGCGTGGTGCCGCAGGTGATCGATGCCGCACGCGAGCGTGGCCTCGACGTGGTCGACGCCACCTGCCCCTACGTGAAAAAGGTCCACGTGGCGGCGGAGCGCTTGGTACGCGAGGGCTACAACGTGGTAGTCGTGGGCGAGCCGGGCCACCCCGAAGTCGAGGGCATCCTGGGCCACGCCGGCGATGACGCGCAGGTCGCGAGCTGTGCCGCCGACGCCGATGCTCTGTCGCTCAAGGGTAAAGTGGGCTTGGTTGTGCAGACCACCCAGACCGCGCAGAACCTCGCCGAGGTCGTGGCCGCTATCACCCCGCGCGTGCAGGAGCTGCGCGTGATCAACACCATCTGCGCCGCAACGAGCGAGCGTCAACAGGCAGCAGCCACACTTGCCAACCGCTGCGACTGCATGGTCGTCGTGGGCGGCAAAAACTCCGGCAACACCCGCCGCCTGGCGCAGATTTGCGCAGACGCCTGCGAGAGCACGTATCACATCGAGGAAGCTTCCGAGCTCCAGGCCGCGTGGTTTACCGACGCTCACCACATCGGCATCACCGCCGGAGCCTCCACCCCACAAGAACACATCGAACGCGCCGTCACGCGCATCAAGGAGCTTTGCCGCTAACCATGGACCAGACCGTACCCGCATACGCCGCCGAGGTGGCCGATTACGGGCGCAGCCGCGACCCCGAGCCGGGTGAGGGCGCGCTCGTAAAGAACGTGCGTCCCGAATCACCCGCGTGGGATGTGGGTATCGAGCCGGGCATGCGCGTGCTCACGGTCAACGGCGAGCAACTGACCGATATGATCGTGTGGCTCTGGGAGGCAGATGACGACACCGTCGAGCTGGAGGTTTACGATCCGCGCGACGGCACCGTCACCCCCGTTGAGCTCGATCGCTTTCCCGGCGAGGACTGGGGTCTGGAGTTCGATGGCCCCATCTTCGATGGCATGCGCACCTGCGTAAACGCCTGCGTGTTCTGCTTTATGACCATGCTGCCCAAGGGCGGCCGCTCCACGCTCTATATTCGCGACGACGACTATCGACTAAGCTTTTTGCAGGGCAACTTTGTCACGCTCACGAACCTTTCCGACGAAGATGTTCAAAACGTCATCCAACGCAACATGAGCCCCATGAACGTGTCGGTCCACGCCGTGAGCCCCGACGTCCGCCGTCGTATGATGGGCCGCAACGCTCAGCGAGGCATGGACGTACTCGAGGCCATCATGGCCGCCGGCATCGAGATTCACGCGCAGATTGTGTTGTGCCCCGGCATGAACGACGGCGAGGAGCTGGAAAAGACCCTGCGCTTTTGCGAGGAGCACGAGCAAATCACAAGCCTGGGCATTGTGCCGCTCGGTTTTACCAAGCACCAAAACCGCTTTAGCTGGTCCTACAGCGACAAGCCCGAGCTGGCGCGCGAGACCATTGCCATGATCCGTCCCTACCAGGACCGTGCCTTCGAGCGCTTTGGCCGCCATACCTTCCAGATGAGCGACGAGTTCTATCTGGACGCCGGCATCGATCCTCCCGAGGCGGACTTTTACGACGGTTACCCGCAGTACTACGACGGCATCGGCATGATCCGCTCGTATCTGGACGAGACCGACGACGTGCTGGCTACCGATGCCGAGCGACTAACCCGCGTCCGCGCGGTCATCGCCGCCCGCAGCCAGCACCTGCTGTGCCTCTCCGGCGCCAGTGCACGCGACACGGTGGCCCGCTTTGTGGAGTCGCCCCGGGGACTCGCCGGTACCGTAACGGCCATCAAAAACCGCTACTTTGGCGGCAACGTGGACGTGACCGGCCTCATCGTCGCCTGCGACATCTTGGAGCAACTGCCGCAGGACCTGTCGGGGGTTATGCTCTTTGTGCCTAAGCTCATGTTCAACGCTGACGGCATGACGCTTGACGAGTATCATCGTGACGATTTACTCGCAAGCCTTACCAGTCGCGGCGCCGAGGTTCATGTGGTGTCGACCATGCCGCATGAGCTGCTCGATACCCTGGAGCATATCCTTGGCATTGTGCCTGCCGACTCTAACACTTCCACTGACCCTACCCATTAAAGGAGAGCAGATGAAACCTATCGTCGCCGTCGTCGGACGCCCCAACGTGGGCAAGTCCACGCTCGTTAACCGCCTGGCCCAGACCTCGGACGCCATCGTCCACGAGTCCCGCGGCGTCACGCGCGACCGCTCGTATCACACGGCCGATTGGAACGGCCGCGAGTTCACCATCGTCGACACGGGCGGCATCGAGCCGCTCAAGAGCGATGACGTCTTTGCAACGTCCATCCGCGACCAGGCGCTCGCCGCCGCCGAAGAAGCCGCCGTCATCCTGTTTGTGGTCGACGGCCGCACCGGCGTCACCGAGGAGGACGAATCGGTCGCCCGCATGCTCAAGCGCTGCGACAAGCCGGTCTTTCTGCTGGTGAACAAGCTCGACAACCCCGATCGCGAAAACGACAGCATCTGGGAGTTCTATTCGCTCGGCATCGGCGAGCCCACGCCGCTTTCGGCCCTGCATGGCCACGGCACGGGCGACCTGCTCGACGACATCGTGGCCCTGTTGCCCGAGGAGGAGGACGAGGTCGCCGATGAGTTCCCCGATGCGCTGAACGTGGCCATCATCGGCCGCCCCAACGCCGGTAAGTCCTCGCTGTTCAACCGCATCCTGGGCGCCGACCGCTCCATCGTGTCCAACATCGCCGGCACCACGCGCGATGCCATCGACACCGTCGTCGAGCGCGACGGCAAGCACTACCGCATGGTCGACACCGCGGGCATTCGCAAGAAGAGCACCGTGTACGAGAACATCGAGTACTACTCCATGGTCCGCGGCCTGCGCGCCATCGACCGCGCCGACGTGGCGCTGCTCGTCGTCGACGCCTCCGTGGGCGTCACCGAGCAGGATCAGAAGGTCATGGGCTTGGCCATCGAGCGTGGCTGCGCCATCGTGGTGCTGCTCAACAAGTGGGACCTGCTCGACGATGACCGCAAGCGCGAGGCCTGCATGGAGACCGTCGACCGCCGTCTGGGCGTCATGGCTCCCTGGGCCCAGTACCTGCGCATCTCAGCCCTGACCGGCCGCAGCGTCGAGAAGATCTGGGCGATGGTCGACGCGGCCGAGAAGACGCGCTCGCAAAAGATCAGTACCTCACGCCTCAACACGTTCCTCACCGACCTGCGCGAGTTCGGTCATACCGTGGTGGACGGCAAGCGCCGCCTGCGTATGCACTACGTGACCCAGACGGGCGTCAACCCGCCGACGTTCACGTTTTTCGTCAACCACAGCGACCTGGTCAACGACACCTACCAGCGCTATGTAGAGAACCGCATCCGCTCGACCTTCGACTTTGCCGGCACGCCCATTCGACTCTTCTTTAGGAAGAAGGAGCAAAAGGATGCATAATCCGATTCTGCTGACCGCCATCTGCGCCGTGGTCTCGTTCTTTATCGGAGCGATTCCGTTTGGCCTGATCCTGGGCCGCGTGTTCAACCACACCGACATTCGCAAGGCGGGCTCCGGCAACATCGGCACCACCAACGCTCTGCGCGTAGCCGGCCCTAAGGTGGCCGCGCTCACGCTGCTGCTCGACTGTCTCAAGGGCGCCATCTGCGTTCTTATCGCCCGTCCGCTTATCGCGAGCGTGGGCTATGGTTTTCCGCCGAACATCATGGCGCCTGGAGCCCCCGGCGACTGGATGCTCGGCGTCATCTGCCTGGCTGCGGTATGGGGCCACATCTTCTCGCCCTACCTCAATTTCCATGGCGGCAAGGGTATCGCCGTGGGCCTGGGCGTCATCCTCGCCTGGTACTGGCCCATCGGACTTTCGCTGCTGGGCATGTTTATCGTGGCCGTCGCCATCACCAAGTTTGTGTCGGTGGGCTCGCTTGCCGCGGCCATCGGTCTTCCCATCGCCGTCTGCGCGGTCTTTCCGTACGGCAGCCTGGGACTTAAGTTTTGCATGGCGATGATCGGCATCACTGTGGTGTGGGCCCATCGCGCGAACATCAAAAAGCTCATGACGGGTAAGGAGTCCAAGCTCTCGTTTACCAAGCGCGTCACCGAGCCCGACGATAAGTAGGAGAGAGTCATGAATGTTGCGCTGATTGGCTCCGGCTCCTGGGGAACCGCCGTCGCCGGCCTTGCCGCCGCTCGAGCCGAGCGCGTGACCATGTGGGCCCATAGCGAGCAGACGGCCGCCGGCATCAATGGCGAGCACCGCAATCCCCGGTATCTGGTGGACTACGAGCTGCCCGGCAACGTCGTCGCCACGACGGATCTGACGCAGGCGCTCGACGGCGCCGACGCCATCATCTTTGCGGTGCCTTCAACGCACCTGCGCGACGTCTGCCACCAAGCTGCGCCGTTCATCGCGGACGAGACGCCGGTTCTGTGCCTCACCAAGGGCATTGAGCCCGAGTCCGGCCTGCTCATGAGCGAGGTCATTGCCAGCGAGATCGGCAACGAGGCACGCGTGGCGGCGCTCTCGGGTCCCAACCATGCCGAGGAGATCTGCCGCGGCGGGCTTTCTGCCGCTGTCATTGCCAGCAAAGACCCGCAGATA
>CABRFW010000071.1 GCA_902470265.1 uncultured Collinsella sp. | reverse complement strand
ACTACGTGCGCCATCGAGTGATGCCGGTGGTGGCGCAGCGCAACGCGAGCGTCTGTAAGACGATTGGCGCCGCCTGCGAGATCTTAGGCGATGAGGATGCCTTTCTCTCCCAGCTTTCCGCGCAGGCGTTTCGAAGCTGCCTGCGTAAGGAGGCGGCGGGCGCACTGGTCCTTGACGCTCGCCGACTGGCCGCGGCCGAGGTGGTGATTGCTCGGCGCATGGTGCGACTGGCAATTAAGCGTATCGACCCCGACGCTCGCCCGGAGATGCGGCATGTGGAGCGCGTGCTCGCCTGTGTCGCCGAAGGCTCGGGTTCGGTCACGCTGCCGGCGGGAATCGATGCGCGCGTGGAGTTTGGCATGCTGTCATTCAAGGCCCCGGCGGCGCGCGAGGGGTTAGTTGCCGATTGGGTCGCCATTCCCGGTCGATTGCCGCTGGGGGCGGCCCGCATCCTGGTGGCAGAGCCGATGGCCGTCGAGCCGGGGTGTGATATTGTGCGCCGTGCCCGCGAACTTGCGGGTGCCGGAGGGGTGGTCGCTATGGTGGATGCCGCGACGCTGGGCTTTGCCGATCGCGATAGCGAACGGATGCTCGCCGGCTCGCGCGGGGAGATTCCCGCCGAGGCGCGTTTGGCGCGTCTGTGGGTAGACGGTCCCGCGCCAGGGGATGTGATGTGTCCGTTGGGCATGAGTGGGCGAAGTAAGAAGGTGTCGGACCTGCTCAACGAGGCTCGTATTCCCGTTTCTGAGCGCGCAGGCGTTCCTGTGGTGAGAACGGCTCCGGGAGGTGCCGTGGTATGGGTCGCAGGCGTTCGCGCGGACGAGCGTTTTAAATGCACGGCCGCAACGCGCGTGGCGTATCTGCTTCGTGTGGTCGATGCGGAATAGCGTCCCACGTCAGCTATTCTGTGCGACGTTGACGGTATTCCCGCGCTGATGGCGTACGGGCTGGAAAATATACCCCGTGCGCTGCTAGAATGTGAAGTTCGCGTCCATACGGCGGTGTGTGGGCGATAAGCACAAGAAAGGGTTGTCATGGCTTCTCAACATCCGGATATCGAGAAGGTTCTGTTTACGCAGGAGGATATCGACGGTATCGTCTCTCGCCTAGGCGAGCAGATTACTCGCGACTACGCGGGTAAGGATCTGGTGCTGATTGCGGTCCTGCGCGGCGCCGTGGTCTTTATGGGCGACCTGATGCGCAAGATCGAGCTGCCGACCAACATCGATTTCATGGCTGTTTCGAGCTATGGCGACGGTGTGAAGTCCTCGGGTATCGTGCGTATCATTAAGGACCTGGATATCGACATCCGCGGTCGCGACGTGCTGATCGTCGAGGACATTCTGGACTCGGGCCTGACGCTCAAGTATCTGATGAAGAACCTCGAGAGCCGCAAGCCCGCTTCTCTGGAGGTCGCCGCCTTCCTGTGGAAGGACGTTGAGGACCGCGTCTCGGCCATCACGCCCAAGTATGTTGGAACCCATTGCCCCGATGCCTTTGTGGTGGGCTACGGCCTCGACTATGCCGAGCGCTATCGTAACCTTCCGTATCTGGGCATTTTGAAACCGGAGGTTTATTCGTAAGATGCCCGACGACCGTAACGATAACAATTCCCAGACTCCCCGGGAGCCTAAGATCCCGGGGATGCCCGGAGGCAAGAAGCCCACGCGTACGGGCTGGCTGTATTTTATTTTGGCTTGCGCGCTTCTGGGCTACGCCTTCTTTAACATGGGCTCCGGCTTTGCCAATTCCAGCAATACCGTAAAGCTCGCGACGAGCGAGATGGTGAGCGCCATCAAGCAGGATCGCGTCGAAGATCTGACCTATACGGTTCAAGACGGAAGCGTGACGGGTCATTACTGGAAGACGAAGAAGGACAAGGGCGATACGAGCGAGCTCAAGAGCTTCTCCTCGACCTATGTCGGCTCCGATTCGCTTGCCGAGCTTATGGCGGAGCACCCCGATACCAAGTACATCGTCAACACCAACGATCCCGATTTTTGGGGCGACCTGGCGATGAGCGTGCTTCCGACAATCGCCCTGATCGCTATCATGTTCTACTTTATGCGCCAGATGATGGGCGCCAACAACAGGAACATGCAGTTTGGCAAGACCAACGCCAAGACCAACGAGGCCACGCGCCCCAAGGTCAAGTTTGAAGACGTTGCCGGCGTGGACGAGGCAGTCGAGGAGCTCGAGGAGATCCGTGACTTTTTGAGCGATCCGGATCGCTATCGCAAACTGGGCGCCAAGATCCCGCGTGGCGTGTTGCTGGTGGGCCCTCCGGGCACCGGTAAAACGCTGCTGGCCAAGGCCGTTGCCGGCGAGGCGGGCGTTCCGTTCTTTAGCATCTCTGGTTCCGACTTTGTCGAGATGTTCGTGGGTGTCGGCGCCAGCCGTGTGCGTGACCTCTTTAAGGAGGCCAAGTCCCAGGCCCCGTCGATCATCTTCATCGATGAGATCGATGCCGTGGGACGTCAACGCGGAGCTGGCTTGGGCGGCGGTCACGACGAGCGCGAGCAGACGCTCAACCAGCTGCTGGTCGAGATGGACGGTTTTGAGGAGAGCGAGTCGGTCATCCTGATCGCTGCGACCAACCGTCCTGACATCCTGGATCCGGCATTGCTGCGCCCCGGTCGTTTTGACCGTCAGGTTACGGTCGACCGTCCGGATGTGAAGGGCCGCGAGCAGATCTTGCGCGTGCATGCCGAGAACAAGCCGATGGACGAGGACGTGAAGTTTGAGAAGCTCGCCCAGATGACCGTTGGCTTCACCGGCGCCGATCTGGCAAATCTGCTCAACGAGTCTGCGCTGCTGGCTACCCGCCGCCATCGTTCCGTGATCTCGATGGACGAGGTCGAGGAATCGATGGAGCGCGTGATTGCCGGTCCGCAGCGCAAGGGTCGCGTGATGACCGAGGCCGAGCGCACCACGATTGCCTACCACGAGAGCGGCCATGTCCTGGTGGGCCACATCCTGGAGCACTCCGATCCGGTTCACAAGATCTCGATCGTCAGCCGCGGTCAGGCGCTGGGCTACACGCTGCAGCTTCCGCAGGAGGACCACTTCCTTAAGACCAAGAACGAGATGCTCGACGAGCTTGCCGTGTTCTTGGGCGGTCGCGTTGCCGAGGAGCTCATGTGCGACGACATCACGTCGGGCGCGAGCAACGACCTAGAGCGCGCGACCAAGATGGCGCGCGAGATGGTCACGCGCCTGGGCATGAGCGAGGAGCTTGGAACGCAGGTGTTTGGTGAGGCGCAACATCAGGTATTCCTGGGCCGCGACTACGCCGATCACCAGGATTACTCCGAGGAGACGGCGCGCCGCATCGATATCGAGGTCCAGCGCATTATGCGCGAAGCCCATCGTCGTGCGGTCGAGATTTTGGATGCCCGTCGCGATCAGCTCGACCTGATGGCGAAGGTGCTGCTTGAGCGTGAGACCGTCGAAGGCGACGCCGTGAACGCCCTGCTCGACAATGAGTGGGATGCCTACCTTGAGCGCGAGGGCGATATCCTGGCGGCCAAGGAGGAGCGCAATGCCAAGGCGGCCGGTATGCCGACCAAGAAGCGTGCGCCTCGTATGAGCGAGGAGGAGCTGGCGGCTGATGCCGCAGCCTTTGCGCAGGCGGCTATGCAGGAGGATGCCGAAGCCGCATCCGATGATGCCGGCGATGACTGTGCCGCCAATGCCGGTGCCGACACCGACGCCGACAAATAGCCTTTGTGGCGAAAGCCTCTGCGGGGAAACCTGCGGAGGCTTTTTCTTTTGAGCGATATGGGGCCACCCGTTGATTGGGGACAGACTTAAATGAGTGTTTTCACGCATTTAAGTCTGTCCCCAATCAACATTGCTGCGGCGCTTTGCCCGACTAAAGCGTACAATACCGCCTATGCGAAAGGGGAACAGATGATCAACGAAACCATGTATGCTCGCGGTGCAGAAAGCTCCATCATCCGCGAGATTTTTAGCTATGGCCTTGAGCGTAAGGCGCAAATCGGCGCGGAAAACGTGTTCGATTTCTCGCTGGGCAACCCGAGCGTTCCGGCGCCCGCTGCCGTGGCGGAGTCCATCAAAAAGGCGCTTGAACTGCCGAGTGACCAGCTGCACGGATACACGCCCGCACCGGGCCTGCCGCAGTGCCGTACCGCCGTGGCTGAGTCGCTCAACCGCCGCTTTGGTACGAGTTATGAGGGCAAGGATGTCTTTATGACCGTGGGCGCCGCGGCTTCGCTCACCTGCACGCTCAACGCCGTTACGAACCCGGGCGATGAGGTTATCGTCATTGCGCCGTATTTTCCGGAGTATCGCGTGTGGATTGAGAAGGCCGGCTGTACGTGTGTCGAGGCGCTCGCCGATGAAGATACGTTCCAGCTGAGCGTGGATAACGTGTTCAAGGCGATTACCGATAAGACGGCTGCCGTCATTATCGACTCACCCAACAACCCGACCGGCGCCGTGTATACGTGCGATACCCTGACGCGACTGGCCAATGTTTTACGCGAGGTCAACGCCAAGCGCGATCCCGAGAACCCGATTATGCTCATCTCGGATGAGCCGTATCGCGAGATTGTCTATGGCGCCGAGGTGTCTTGGGTGCCTTCGATCTACGAGCACACCATCGTGTGCTACTCGTATTCCAAGTCGCTTTCGCTGCCGGGCGAGCGCGTGGGGTGGATCCTGGTTCCCAATACGAACCCTCAGGCAACTCGTCTAATGCCCGCCGTTGCCGGTGCCGCCCGTACGCTGGGCTACGTGTGCGCGCCGGCGCTCTTCCAGCGCGTAATTATCGACTGCATCGATGAGCCGAGTGACGTTGAGGCCTATGCACGCAACCGCACCGCGCTTACCGATGCGCTAGCGGAGTACGGCTACACCTATGTTGAGCCGGATGGTGCATTCTACCTGTGGGTGAAGGCGCTGGAGCCCGATGCGAACGCTTTCTGCGAGCGCGCGAAGAAGTATGAGCTGCTCGCGGTGCCCTCGGACAGTTTTGGCATGCCGGGCTGGTTCCGCTTGGGCTACTGCGTGAGCTACGAGACCATCGTCAATTCGTTGCCTGCCTGGAAGCAACTGGCCGACGAATATCGTCGAAAGTAAAGCGCTCTGCTTACAATGTTTTACGTGAAACGGGGTTTGGTTTTAAGCCAGACCCCGTTGTCTATGCCGTTGTGTGATTGGGATGAAGCAGTTTTACGACTGCCGAAAGCTATGCGTACAATGAATATACGCGACGGCCATACTGGACAAGGAGACCTGATGCCCTACCTTCTTTCTTGTGATATTCATACTCATACGTTGTTCTCCGCGCATGCGTACTCAACCATTGAGGAGAATGTGTACTGGGCGGCGGAACGTGGCCTGCAGGTGCTCGGATCTGCCGACCATCTGAGCTCGATGGTTACGGCTTGCCCCAACGACCTGCGCAGTTTCCAGTTCTTTATTAACCAGGATATCTGGCCGCGCATTTGGAGTGGCGTGCTGGTGCTTCGCGGCGCCGAGGTCGATATCGTTTCGCTGGACGGAAGCTTGTTTGGCGAGGACATTCCCGTGTCGCTCGATATTGCCGGCGATTCGTACAGTCACCAGCATTCGCTGTTCGATTTGGTGACGCGTAATTTGGATTATTTGGTGGCAAGCGTGCATAATCCGCAGTTTGCCGAAGGCGCGACGCTCGCCCAAACGACCCAGATGTATATCAATGCCCTGGAGCATCCCAAGGTGTTCATGCTTGGGCATACGGGTCGTTCGGGCGTGCCGTTCGATATCGATGAGGTGCTACTGGCGGCCAAGGCCAAGCACAAGATCATTGAGATCAATAACCATAGTCTTGAGCACGGTGCCGACACTGAGCATTGGGCCGTATGCCGCAAGATTGCCGAGCGCTGCGCCGAGCTGGGCGTGGGTATTGGTGTGTCGACCGATGCCCACATTGGTATGGCCATTGGCAAGCTCGAGCACGCCCGCAAGTTGCTCGACGAGATTCACTTCCCGCTGGACCTGATCGTGACGCGCGACCGCGAGACGCTGCTGCGCGAGATGGCGGCAGCCGGCGTATGCGACCTGCGCAAGGGGATGTAACGAGACTCATATGCCCAATGAAAGGGGGCGGTCCAGGCGGGCCGCCCCCTTTCCCGTGCCGGAGAATTAGCGGCGCTCGAGGACCGCGACGGTCTCGGTGTGGTCGGTATGAGGGAACATGTCGACCGGCGTGATCTTGAGCAGGCGATAGCCACCGTCGAGGAGCTGGTGTAGGTCGCGCTCTTGGGTCACGGGATTGCAGCTGATATAGGTGATGCGGCGCGGCTTAAGTGCGCAGGCGGCCTCAAGAAACTCGGGCGTTGAGCCGGCGCGCGGCGGGTCGATGGAGAGGACGTCGACGCGCTCGTTGTTATCGGCGGCATCTAGGATGTAGTCGGTGGCATCGTCGGCCATAAACCAAGCGCTGCGGGTGAGGCCGTTGAGCTCGGCATTGCGACGTGCGTCGGCAATGCCCGCCGGGTTGCGCTCCACGCCGAGCAGCATAATGCCGACACCTCTGTCCCGGGCATCCTTCGCGGCGCACAGACCGATGGTGCCGCTGCCGCAGTAAGCGTCCATAAGAATGTCACCCTGCTGCAGGTCCATGCCGTCAATCGCGAGCTGATAGAGTAGCTCGGTCTGCTGCGGATTGGTCTGATAGAACGCGGTAGGGGAGATATCGAATTCGCAACCGAGCAGCTGGTCGCGCATGCACTCGGCGCCATAGACGATACGAGTCTCCTCACCCAAGATGGCGTTACCGGGACGGCCGTTGATATTTTGGGCAACGGTGACGATATGCGGATCGAGCGCCGCGACGGCCTCAAAGAACTCCTGCGCATGCGGTAAGTCACGCTGGGCGGTCACGAGCGTAACCATGACCTGGTCGGTACGCCAACCGCAGCGGACGACGGCATAGCGAAGCAAACCAAGATGCTTGTCCTCATTAAAGGCGGGAATATGCAGACGCTCAGCTTCGCGTGCGATGCCGTTGAGAATATGACGGGCACCCGGCGCCTCGACAGGACACTCGGGTACGGCAACGATCTTGTGCGTGCCGCGCTCAAAGAAACCGCAACGGACAGTGCCCTCCCTACCGGGAGCAAAGGGAGTGGCAGCCTTATGACGAAAGCCACGTGGCGCAGGATATTTGCCCGGGTCGCCCAGGGTGACACCCATACCGCGAATAGGGTCAACGGCGATACCCTCACGCTCACAAAGCGAAGCAAAAAGCTCCTCCATAGCAGCTTGCTTGGCCGCCAACTGCTTTTTATAAGGACGATTGAGCGCAGTGCACCCACCGCAAGATTTCATGATCGAACAGGGAGACTTGGGGTCCATAGCTCTACGCGCAGACGAAACCGGATCTTTATGCGGGCGCTTGGTGCGAGCCCGAGGCGCTTTATCCACGCCTCGACGAGAGTCAGAACGCTTGGTCTTAGCCCTGCTCTTGGTCGATTTGCTTTTTGCAGCTTTAGAAGACTTGGATTTCGTAGAAGATTTCTCCTCCTTCGACCCCTCAGCCGCCTCCACCAAAGCACGACGAGCCCTACGCTCCGCACGAGATTCTGCCATCGATAACCCCACTAATTTATAAATTTAAAGCTACAAGCATTGTACCGTGCCAG
>CABRFW010000070.1 GCA_902470265.1 uncultured Collinsella sp. | reverse complement strand
TCATGCCGAAATGGCGCGAAGCACGCGGTTGACAAAACTATAGAGACACGTCCCAGAAAAATCATCCGGTGGCAAAAGCACTCAAAAGAGCCCTGTCCCAGATTAGCTACCGAGTAAATGCGCCCGTTGGGGGAATAGTTGTGCCGCTTCGCTTGACAACAGGCTAAACTAGCTAATAAACATTTACTATTCTGTTTAGATTGAATTTGCGGTCGTTTAGTTACCGAGTCATCGAGTCGCGATGCTCCGCCACGACCGTTGCTAGGGGGAACAATGGCCAAAGCAAGTGTCCGCGAGATCAGCCGCATCACCGGCTTTTCGCCCGCGACCGTATCGAACGCGCTCAATCGCAAGCGCAGCGTGAGCGAGGAGACCGCCAAGGTCATCCTTGAATGCGCGCAGTCGCTCGGCTACCAGCAGTCGACGCAACTCGAGAGCATCCAGTTTGTTCTCGCGCGCAAGACGGGCGCCATTTTGGACGAAAGTACCTTTCACCCTGCGGTCATCGAGGGCGTGGAGCGCCAGGCGCGTCGTCACGGCATGAGCACGAGCTTTGTCTCGCTCGATTTTAGCGACTTGAACGCCGTGCGACCGCAGGTCGAGCGCCTTATCGCCGACCCGGCTGCCGCCATCGTGCTGATGGGCACCGAGCTGGGCGAGGAAGACTACGCTTTGTTCGCCAACGCCGCCGCCCACCTGATCGTGCTCGACGGCTGGAGCGACCGCCAGTACTTCGATGCCGTGGTTATCGCCAACACCGATTCGGTGCTGCGTGCCGTGGATTACCTTATCGAGAAGGGTCACAAGCAAATCGGCTATCTTGCCGGCGACCTGCGCATCCGCAATTTTAAGGACCGCGAGCGCGGCTATCGCCAAGCGCTTGAGGACGCGGGCCTTGAGGCCAATCCGGCATGGCGCATCACCCTGGGCACCACGCTCGAGGGCGCCTATCGTGACATGGGTGCTTGGCTCGATACGGTCTCGCACGACGATCTGCCGACAGCTTTCTTTGCCGAGAACGACGTGCTTGCCGTGGGTGCTATGCGTGCGTTGAGTGAGCATGGCATTCGCGTGCCCGAAGATGTCTCGATGATTGGCTTCGACGATCTTTCCGTGGGCGCCTTCTCCAACCCGCCACTCACCACGGTGCATGTTCCCAAGCACGAGGTGGGCGAGATCGCGGTGCGCCGTCTGGTGGGCAACATCCGCAATCCCAAGAGCTATACCTGCAAAACGGCCGTCTCGACCTATTTTGTCGAGCGCCAGAGCGTGCGCGAGCTCTAGGCAGAACGGCGCTTGATGAGCGATGCCCCCAGCTCGATCTTGAGCGGGTGGTGCTCGGCCTCGTCGATAACCTCGACGAGGCGCCGTGCGGCGACGGCGCCCATATACTCCGAAGGAACATTGAGCGTGGTCAGTTGTGGCTGCACGTAGGTTCCGCCGGCGTTGTTGTCGAAGCCGACGATGCGTACGTCATCGGGCACGCGATAACCACGCTCGATAAAGGCTTTCATGGCCCCAATAGCTATATCGTCAAAGACAGCGACGTAGTTTTGGGCGAGGGGTTCGCCCGAATCAATAATGTCGAGCATGTCGGCGTATGCTTCATCTGGAGCGACGGCGAGTTCGTGGATGATGCCGCACTTTTCCGAGCCCGATAGCTGACCGATGGCGTGTTCGTAGGCGAAGCGTCGTTCGGTGAAGTTGCTCACGGTAACGGGCGTCGTTAACAGCCCGGGGACAGATCCATACTTCGAATGCAGGTACTGCACGGCTAGCATCATGCTGGCGGCGTTGTCGATCTTGACCGTATCGACCCCAGCGCTCATGCATGAGTCCAACAGCAGCAGAGGGCAGTCCAGCGATGCAAACGGCATAAAATCCGATTCGAACATCTCAGTTGCAAGGATGATGACACCATCATATTGCGCTTCGGCGATGTCGGCGATCTGTTGCTGAGTGTTTTCGAACGGTGAGTAGTTCACCAGCGAAAACGAGAATCCCGCGTGTCTAAGAGCGCCCTCGACTCCGGCGAGCATATCGGCGAAGAAGGGGCGCGCAAAGATGCGGCGCCGGTTAAAGGCAACCAAGGCAACGGTTCCGCTCTTTTGGCGCTCGAACTTAATCTTGCTAAAGTCGTAACCTAGAGCTTCGGCGGTGCTAAGTACCAGCTGCCGTGTTTTTTCGCTTACGCCGCGTCGATTGTTAAGTGCAAGGGAAACGGCCGCTGCCGAAATTCCCAGCTGGTCAGCGATTTGTTTTGCAGTAACGGCCATGGTGTTTCCTAACGTTTGTGAACTTACCATGAGCTTAACACCAGGCTGTTTATTAAGCTAAATATTTAGTAATTAAACTTAAGAATCAATAGAAGTTAAGTAGCGCCCACAGTAGAGTTTGTCTCAGCAAACGCAACAACAAGGGGGACGAGATGATCAGCGGTATTTTCCAAATGCCCATTACGGATGAGAGTTATCCGTTTTCGAGCGCCGAGCGCTACTGTCATCTGAGCGCAAAGGATTACGTCGAGCGCGAGTATCGCGTTGACGGTACCGCCAACGTGTATCGCACCGCCGACGAAGACGGCGGCGTGGAGGTCATGACTGCCGACGCTCCTTATTCCAATCGGATCGTTGTTCGTGCTCCGAAAGATCCGGCGCAAGCGAGTGGCAATGTGGTCGTGGAGATCATCAATCCCACATCGTTTATGGAAATCGAGCGCATGTGGATTCTGGGTCACGGCGAGTTTGTGCGCTCTGGCGATATCTATGTGGGCATTACCAGCAAGCCCAACACCATCGCTAAGCTCAAGGAATTCAATCCCGATCGCTATGCCTTCATGAGCTGGGCAAACCCAACTCCCGAGCGGCCCTTTGACTTTGATCCGGAACAGCTCGTACGCGACGGCGCGCTTCCCGACATGGACATCTCTTACGAGACTGGCCTGTTTTGGGACATGTTGACCGATCTTGCGTGGCTCTTGCGCGGAGACTCCGACCTTAACCCGATCCGCGACTATCCTCGCCAGGCAATTTGCCTTACAGGATGGTCTCAGTCCGGCGCCTACCTGTTCCGCTACCTTAACAGCTTTGCCTATCGCGAGGAGGTGCGCCGCGACGGCCGCGTGTTTGACGGGTACCTGTCTGGCGGCGGCATCCATTCGATGTGCATTCCTGTCAATCAGTATGAATGCTGCCGGGAATACGCACACCATCTACTGCGTGTGGAGCACGTCGAGGAGCCGTTTATCGCCCTTCAGACCGAAAGCGAGAACGGTCGCTTTGAGAGTTGGCGCACGCTTATGCCCGATAGCGACGACCCCGATTTTAAATACCGGCTGTACGAGGTGACGGGTGCTTCCCACGATACGCAGTGGAGCTATGTCGACTATTACCAGGACGACGAGGACCTCAAGCGCATCGATCATTTGCCGGTGTACGTCGGCAAGCACGCCGAGGCAAACGCCTACCCGTCGCAGTACCTCTTCCACGCCGCTTTCCGCAACTTGTTCCGTTGGGTTCGCACGGGTGCCGCTCCGGCAACATGTCCGCGCATTGAGTTGGACGCGAACGGCGAGAACGTAAAGGATGCCTTGGGCAACACCAAGGGCGGCCTTCGCACTTGCCTGCTCGAGCATCCGTTTGCCCGCTATTCCAACACGAGCCTGGTGGAGCCGGGCCAGGGCACGGTCGATAAGACGAGCGACAAGGATGGCCTGTTTGGCCATATGGAGTCGTTTTCGGCATCGATGCTCAAGGAGCTGTACGGATCGCTCGAAAACTATCGCGCTCTGTGTGAGCGCGATACGGCGGTCGAGGTGTCACAAGGTTTTATTTGTGCCGAGGATGCCCAAGCGATCGTTGACTTTGCCGTGACGTCCGCCAGCGAGCGAGGACTGAACTAGTAGGCACCAAGACCAGAAAGGGGTCTGCAATGGATATGACGTTGAATCAAAACGCTGCCGCCGAGATGTGGCGTCCGGTTATTCTGACGTTCGAGAGCGCCTGCTCGTTCGACAACCCGTTTTTGGATGTTGAGATTTGGGCGGAGTTCACCGGCCCGAGCGGCAGGGTAATTCGCCGTGAGGCCTACTGGGACGGCGAGCGTATCTATCGCGTGTCGTTTGCTCCGACCGAGCTCGGCGCTTGGAGCTATGTTATCGAGGCTCCCGAGCAGACCGGCCTTAATGGCCGCACGGGCAACGTCGAGGCCGTGCCGTACGAGGGCGAGCTCGATCTGTACCGCCACGGTTTTATCCGCGTTGCAGACGATTCGCGCATGTTTGCCTATTCAGATGGTACGCCGTTCTTTTGGCTGGGCGATACCCATTGGGAGTTTGCCTACCGTGAGAGCTGGGATGCATCGAACCACCCCGGCATGACGAGCCAATTTCGCGGCATGGTCGACCTGCGTGCCGAGCAGGGCTTTACCGTCTATCAGACCAACCTGCGCTCTGACATGGGCGCAGGTGATCGCTATTGGATTGACGGTGGCATGGCCAAGGGTGTGGAAGATGTGCCTAATGTGGCCTTCTACCAGCGGGAGCTCGACCGCCGTATGGCCTATATCGCCGATGCGGGCTTAGTCAATGCGCTTGGGCAAGCGTGGGCGTTTGCCATTCTCGGCGAGCATGCCGTGGAGCACCAAAAACACCTCGCCCGCTACCTGGTGGCGCGCTATGGTGCATATCCGATGGTGTGGACGCTTGCCGGCGAGGTTGCCGGATACCGCAAAGAAGGTCGAGCCGCCATGATTGACGGCTGGCGTGAGGTCGCCTTGGAGATTGAGGCACGCGACGGCTATGGTCACCTGGCGACAGCGCACTATACCAACGAGCGCCCCTTTGCCGATTACTACCAGGATGAGCCCTGGATGGATTTTACGCTCAACCAAGCCGGTCACGGCGATTACATAATCAAGGCAAGCGACTACTTTGACTATCTGGCAGCTCATGACGACAAGCCCTTCGTTGAGGGCGAGGCGCTCTACGAGTTTTGCTCGACGCTCGAGGAGATGGGTACGCGCCTGTGCACCGCAGACATGCTGCGCCGCGTGGCGTATATCTGCATGCAGGCCGGCGGCGCCGGCTATACCTACGGATCCCAGGGAATCTGGGACAACGTGTGGGAAAGCCCTGAGGAGCTCGACCCCTTTATGGCAATCTTCAACCGCTTTGGCATTACTTGGGCCCAGGCGGTAGACGGAGAAGGTGCGGTCCAGATGGGCTACATGCGTTCCTTCTACGAAGACAATCACTTCTGGGAGCTCGCTCCCTACGAAACGACCGATGCGGGCAACCTGTTTGCCAACAAGGCTCCGCTGGCAACCGCCAACCAGGACCTTTCGCGCATCGTCGCGTACTTTGGCGATACCGTGCGCCAAAAGCTTGCTATCGAGGGTGTGCCGACGGGCGCTGCCTATGCAAGCCGATGGTTTAACCCTCGCACGGGCGCATACCGTGACGGCGAGGACGCCCTTGCCGTCACGGACAGCATTACCCTGCCTGACAAACCCGGGGTTGGGGATTGGCTCCTCGTCCTCGAGCTCAAGGCGTAACCATATTTCCATTGGTCATAGGCGGGAAAGAGTCGGCCGCAATTTCCCGTTTGACAGCTAGATGATTCGTTTAGAGAGGATCAGTGAACACAAATGAGCGTTCTCGATTCGATGCAGGGCTTCCTCGAGAAGCACGTGGGCCCCATTGCCCACAAAGTGAGTAGCTTTAACGTCGTAAAGGGCCTTATGTCCGGCATGATGGCGACCATGCCCGTTACGCTGGGCGTGGCGCTGCTCTCCATTATCAACGGGCTGCCGATCCCGCCGCTGCAGGCGTTCCTTGCCAGCACCGGCATGTCGGCGACGATTACCGACGTACTGGTCGTTACCATGAACCTCGGCGCCATCTACATGTGCGCCTCGGTCTCGTACTCCTACGGCAAGGTGCTCGGGAACAAAGGCCTTACGTCGACGGTTGCGGCTATTGGCGTTTTGCTCCTGCTGATTCCTCTTGGCCATGCCGAGGACGGCTCGACGTTTATCGTGACCCGTTATCTGGGCAGCTCGGGTCTGTTCGTTGCGCTGCTCGTGGCGTTGATCGTGCCGAAGGCGCTTAACTTCCTTATGAAGCATATCGCCATCCCCATGCCCGATTCCGTCCCTCAGTTCGTTAACGATTCGCTATCTCCGATGTTCTGCGCCATCGTTATCTTCACCACGGCCGCGCTGCTTAAGTGGGGTATGGGCCTGACGACCTACGGCGACGTCTTCAACCTCATCAACACCACCGTTGCCGCGCCCGTTATGTTCCTCGGTTCGAGCCCGTGGGCCGTCGTTATCTACTTTGTGCTGTGCAACCTGCTGTTCTTCTTTGGTATTCACCCCAGCGTCCTGATGAGCGTGTACATGCCGGTTATCCAGGCCTGCGCTCTTGCCAACACCGAGGCATTCGTTGCCGGCCAGCCACTGCCGTACCTGTCGTTCATCATCATGTTCTCTGTCGGTTCTGTTGACGCCCTTGGCATGGAGCTTGCGCTGCTCACGGCCAAGTCCGAGCGCTACAAGGCCCTCTCCAAGATTGCCCTGGTGCCCGCACTCTTCAACATCTCCGAGCCCATCATCTTCGGTACGCCCATTGCCATGAACCCTTATATGTTCATCCCCTACATCCTGCTCAAGCCCGTGGCCTGCATTGCTGCCGCCGTCGGCCTGATGCTCGGTCTGGGCAATGCATTTAACCCGACCATTTCCATGCCGTTTGTCGTGCCGCTGCCCATCAGCAACTTCTTTACGGGCGGCATTGGCCTGGTCGCAATCGTCCTCGCCGCAATCCTGCTGGTCGGACTGCTGTTTATCCCGTTCGTCAAGATGGCCGATAAGGAGGCACTGGCCGAGGAAGCTGCTGCAAAGGCTTCTGCCGAGTAGGTCATTGTCCACAAGTTCGAAGGTTCGGCCGATCGCGTTGATCGCCGAAACATATAAGTCCCTGTGAGGGGTTACAGGAAAGGAACTGCAATGAAAAACATCGTTCTTATGTGCGCTGGCGGTATGTCCACGAGCATCATCATGAAGAACATCAAGAAGGCCGCCGACGCCGAGGGCCTGGAGTGCGAGGTCTCCGCTCACGCCGTCAACGAGGCTGCCGCCATTGGCCGCAATGCCGACTGCATTCTGCTTGGGCCGCAGGTTGGCTATGCCAAGGATGAGGTCTGCGCCGCATGCCCCGAGGTTCCGGTCGGCGTAATCCCCATGACCGCCTACGGCATGATGGACGGCGTCAAGGCTCTGGCCCAGGCAAAAGAACTGATGGGGCTGTAAGTATGACGTCAGAAGAGATTCAGCTTCAGAGTTTTCAGATCATTGCAGGCGTCGGTTGCGCGCGCAGCTGCTATATCGATGCGATTCATCTAGCTCGTGACGGCAAGTTCGAAGAGGCCGAGGCAAAGATCACGGAAGGCCAGCAGCACTATGCCGAGGGCCACGCTGCCCATGGTGGCCTTGTCCAGCAGACTGCCGCCGGCGAGAACCTGAGCATCGATCTTTTGGTCGTCCATGCCGAGGATCAGCTGATGAGCGCCGAGGGCTTTGGCATCCTTGCCAAGGAGTTCGTGGACGTCTATCGCAAGATGGGCGCGTAGCCACGGACTTTGCTGCCGGCTTATCACCGTGGGTGGTGTACTCGCGGTAACAGGGCGGTGTTGATTCGTTTACATACATGTGCGGATAGGGAGGGCCCTTCGGGGCCCTCTTTTGTTCAAGACTTTAGTCT